>CANDFU010000339.1 GCA_947384095.1 uncultured Roseburia sp.
GCGCTGGCATATTTCGCTTTCAAGCTGGTTCAGGGATTATCTGTATATACCGCTGGGAGGGAACCGGAAAGGGACATTCCGGAAATATCTGAATATTCTGATTGTCTTTTCGGTCAGCGGCCTCTGGCATGGAGCCGGATGGACTTTTGTGATCTGGGGCGTTTTAAATGCCGTCTATCAGATAATCGGCGGAATGACCCGGAAAGTCAGGGGGCGGGCGGCGGATCTGCTTTCGCTCCATACGGACAGCTTCGGGCACCGGTTTGCAAGGGTGATTGCGACGTTTGCGCTTATAGATTTTTCGTGGATTTTTTTCAGATCGCGGTCGATCGGGCAGGCCTTGCAGGTGATCCAGTCAATTCTGTATCATCCGAATCTATGGATTTTGTTTGACGAGTCGCTTTCATGTAAGGTTATCTCCAGAAAGAATTTTACCATTATGATTGCAGGTCTGCTGGTTCTGATTGCGGCGGATTTTTTGAAATACAGAGGAATCTGTGTGCGCGAATTTATCAGAAAGCAGGATTTCTGGTTCCGGTATCTTGTGGTGGTCGGGTCTGTCGTGCTGATTCTCATTTTCGGCATCTGGGGACCGGAATACGATGAGGCCGGGTTTATTTATTTTCAGTTTTAGAGGTGGCGGATATGAGAAAATTTTTGCAGTCGGTTGTAATTGCAGTCAGCATCGTACTATTTGTAATGTTGGCCGCCCGTTTTCTGCGCAGAGACGAAGGGTTTGTAAAAAATCATGATTTTTACGAGACGGACGAGGCTTACGATGTGATTTATCTGGGCAGCAGCCATGCCGTGATGGGTGTTCTCCCGATGGAAATATGGAACGAATACGGGATTCCTTCATTTAATCTGGCCAACAGTGGACAGAAGCTGAACGGAGATTACTGGATTTTAAAGAACGCTCTGGAGCAGAAGAAACCTGAGCTGGTGGTTCTGGACGCCTGCCTGGTCACCTTTGATCAGCAGTGGGAGGGGAGTACAGTGAATTTTCTGCATGAATCGCTGGATCCGATGCCGCTTACAAAGACAAAGATTGCGGCGATTCTTGATCTTATTCCAAAAGATATGCAGATTGCGTTTTTCTGGCCGTTTTCGCTGTATCACAGCCGCTGGGAAAATGTGACCAGCGATTATTTTATAAGTAAGGTTTCTTATCAGAAGGGCGCCTATGAGAATACGGATCATATGAAACCGGCAGTGTCTTCCATGCAGGGACTTGCGGTGCTGGAGCGGACGCAGGTCGATCGGACCGAGACGGTGGGGAAGGAGTATCTGCGGAAAGCGATCGTGTTGTGCCAGGAGATGAATGTGCCGATTGTTCTGACGATGATCCCGTTTTCCGGGAGCGGGAAGGAGCTGCGCTATGTGAACAGTGTCTATGAGATTGCGGAGGAGTATGGCGTTCCGTTTCTGAACGGCCTGGAGGAGGACGTCGTGGACCCGGCCTGCGATTTCCTGGACAGCACACATCTTAATTCTTCCGGCGCCAGAAAATGGAGTTCTTTTCTTGGGGCATATATGAAAGAAAACTATCATCTTGCGGATCGCCGCGTGGACCCGGCATATGCGGACTGGGATGAATGCTACAGAAATTACAGGCTTTATGAAAACATGCAGTTAAGCAGTACGAAAGAGATGTATCCATATCTGATGCTGCTGGCGGATTCTGGTTTCAGCAGTGAGATAAAGGTGGCAGCGGATTCTGCAATCTATGCGGATGATCTGTTCTGGAAACTTTTAAAAAATGCGGGCGGAATTGAAAAGCCTGCCGATTCTTCCGCAGAGCAGATTTTCCGGATTGATAATTTCAAAGAGGGGATCAGTCCTGCGGCATCGGGAAGGGCGGCTGTGCCGTCCGACGCGGCATCCGGCATTGAGGTGACGGTGTATGACAGCCGGACAGGGGAATGCGTCAGCCACATGGTATTCCCCGCGGTGTCCGGTGTGTGACAGCATACCCGGCACAGAAATTAGATCCCGGGCCTGCGGGACAGGCACGCCGGGGCTGTATCGCGCGGCGTCTCAGTTGTGCCCGGACGTCTTGCGCAGCAGCCGCTCATGCATGAAAAACATCAGAAGGACGAGCAGAAACAGATAGACGGGCAGCAGTGCCACTGTAATGTGGGCGGCAACCCACCCAAAGATGGGGGGCATAATACACGTTCCGACGTATGCGCTTGCCATCTGGACGCCGATGATCGCCTGTGAACGTTCTGCGCCGAAGTGTGCCGGTGTGGAGTGAATGACACAGGGGTAGACGGGCGCGCATCCATGACGGACCAGGTTCAGGCCGGTCAGAGAGTCGGTGTCAGAGAGCGGGTGCTGCATCACGGCGATGCCGGCCGTGATCACTGCCTGCCCCAGGCGGATCATCTGCGTATCGTTCAGTTTCATTGTGATAAAACCGCTGGCAGCTCTGCCGACGGTGATTCCGATATAAAACATGCTGGCAAAATTTGCGGCCATTTCGACAGAAACGCCCTTATGTAACACGAGGTAGCTGCTTGCCCAGAGCCCGGCTGTCTGTTCCAGCGAGCAGTAGCAGAAAAACATCAGCATAATTTCTTTTGCACCCGGAATCGAAAAGATTTCTTTGAAGGAAAGCGCTTTTCTGGAAGCGGCAGTTCCGGCGTCCCCCTTTTTCCACAGTGGAAGACTAAGAAACAGGATGAATGTGAGCGCGGCCTGGAGGATCCCGATAGAAAAGTATCCGGCGTTCCATGGCCGGCCGCCAGTCAGGGCATATCCCATGATGTAGGGGCCGGTAGAGGCCCCCAGCCCCCACATACAGTGCAGCCAGCTCATATGGCGGCTTTCAAAATGCAGCGCGACATAGTTATTTAGCGCCGCGTCTACGCTTCCCGCTCCAAGACCATAGGGAATGGACCATAAAATGAGCTGCCAGTACTG
>CANDFU010000340.1 GCA_947384095.1 uncultured Roseburia sp.
ACACTATAACCTACACTCTTTCCCTACACGACGCTCTTCCGATCTAATGACCTTGTGGGGAGGAGGAATCCTTTCTGCGAGGTCATTTTTATTTGGAGGGATCGCAGATGAAACAGAATTTATTATTGCATATTATTCATAAACAGTGTATAATTATGCATCGCAGGCCATTGTGCAGAATCGTGGCGGACTGTTACGCGAAGTGTCCTATAATACAGGAAACCTTCACGCCGGCGATCGCGGCGCCGCCATGTAGGAAAGAGGGTTTCCTGCGAGCCGCCGGCGGATGCACACAGCCCGCTTTGCCGGGTGGCGCCGCACGGAGTCCGCAGCAAAAGTGCGGGCTCCTGATGGTAAACAGTTGGATCTTTCATAGTAAAAATCTTACAAAACCTCTTTACTAAGAGAAGGAGGTATACTAAGATAGGAGAGTGAAAAACAGGAGGAAAAAGATGATAAAAGCAGGAATTATCGGAGCGACCGGATATGCGGGAAACGAGCTGGTTCGTCTTCTGATGGGACATAGGGAAGTAGAAATCTGCTGGTATGGCTCAAAAAGTTATACCGGAGAAACATATGCCGGGATATACCGGAACATGTCGGGGATTGTGGAAGATGTGTGTAAGGACGACAATCTTGCAGCACTGGCAGACGAGGCGGACGTTATCTTTACGGCAACGCCGCAGGGGTTTCTGGCAGGACTGCTGACGGAAGAGATTCTGGCGCGGACGAAGGTGGTTGACCTGAGCGCAGATTACCGCATCAGGGACGTGGGAGTGTACGAGGAATGGTATAAAATCAAACACAAAAGTCCTGGACTGATCGGAGAAGCGGTTTACGGGCTCTGTGAGATCAACAGGGAAAAAATCAGGGGAACCCGGCTGGTTGCCAATCCCGGCTGTTATACGACCTGCTCCATTCTGACGGCCTATCCGCTGGTGAAGGAAGGGCTGGTCGATCCGGGCACATTGATTATCGATGCCAAGTCGGGGACTTCCGGGGCGGGCCGGGGGGCCAAAGTCGGGAACCTGTTCTGTGAGGTAAACGAAAACATAAAGGCGTACGGAGTGACAGATCACAGGCATACGCCGGAAATCGAGGAGCAGCTCGGGTATGCGGCGGGCAGAGCCGTGACCGTGAATTTTACGCCGCATCTGGTTCCGATGAACCGGGGCATCCTCGTGACGGAGTACGCATCCCTTGTCCGAAAGCCGGACGGGAATCTGCCGTCTGCGGAAGAGATTGCGGCGGTATATGATCAGTATTATGGAAAAGAGCGGTTTGTGCGCGTACTGGGAGACGGTGTCTGTCCGGAGACGAGATGGGTGGAAGGCAGCAATTATGTGGACATCGGTTTTAAAACAGATGCGCGCACTGGAAGGGTGATTCTGATGGGAGCGCTCGATAATCTGGTAAAAGGAGCCGCTGGACAGGCCGTACAGAATATGAACCTGCTGTTCGGATTTGACGAGGCGGAGGGCATAGGGGCTGCGCCGCTGTTTCCGTGACAGCGTGCGTTTCTGCAGTATGCCGGAGCGTGGCGCCGCCTTAAGCATGCGGAAAGACAGACCGTATGTCTGTTGAAAAGCAGCGCAAATTAAAGAAGGATTGGATTATGGAAGAACAAAAAGTGGTCATCCGGACGATGACATTGGAAGACTATGAGGAAGTGTATCGGCTCTGGATGGGGATTCATGGATTTGGTATCCGCAGCGTTGACGACGCGCGGGAAGGGGTGGCACGTTTTATCACGCGCAATCCGTCCACGAGTATGGTGGCCGTGGCGCAGGAGGCGATTGTGGGAGCGATTCTCTGCGGCCATGACGGCCGCAGGGGTTGTCTTTACCATGTGTGCGTGCAGGAAGCGTACCGGAAGCGTGGTATCGGACAGAAAATGGTACGTGCCTGTTTGGAAGAGTTGAAAAAAGAACACGTCAGTAAAGTGAATCTGATCGCGTTTGCCAGAAATGAGGTTGGGAACCGCTTCTGGCAGGGGCTCGGATGGAGCTTCAGACCGGATGTCAATTATTATGAGTGCGTGCTGAACGAAGAAAACGTGACCGTGTTTAATCCGTAAGCCGCGGATGTGTCCGGGGAAAACGACAGAAGCAAAAGAAGGGGAGCGGAGAAATAATGAGAGAAAATAACAACAAAGTCAGCCCTGTAGCAGGAGGAGTCACTGCGGCAAAGGGATTTAAGGCGGCCAGCACTGCCGCCGGTATAAAATATAAAGACCGGGCGGACATGGCGATGATTTTCAGCGAGAAGCCCTGCTGCGCCGCCGGGACATTTACATCGAATATTGTAAAGGCTGCTCCGGTGCAGTGGGATCAGAAGATCGTGTCTGAAAGCAGGACGGCGCAGGCGGTCGTGATCAACGCCGGGATTGCCAACGCCTGTACCGGGGCGGAGGGGATGGATGCGTGCCTTAAAACGGCGGAAAAAGTCAGTGAACTCCTTAAGGTGCCAGAAGAGCAGGTCCTGGTGGCCTCGACCGGCGTGATCGGCATGCAGCTTCCGATGGACCGGCTGCTTGCGGGAGTGAAGGCGATGGCACCGGCGTTTGCAAAAGACGCGTCGGTAACGGCGGAAGCGGGAAACGCGGCTGCCCGCGCCATTATGACGACGGATACGCATGAGAAGGAGGCGGCCGTGGAAGTCGTGCTCGGGGGAAAGAAGGTCACGGTCGGCGGGATGTGCAAAGGTTCGGGCATGATTCATCCCGATATGTGTACAATGTTAAGCTTTGTCACGACGGACGCCGCCATTTCACAGGAGCTGCTGCAGGAAGCGCTGCGGGCGGACGTGGAGGACACCTACAATATGATATCGGTGGACGGGGATACCTCGACGAACGACACATGCCTTCTGCTTGCAAACGGAATGGCTCAGAATCCGGAGATCACAGAGAAAAACG
>CANDFU010000341.1 GCA_947384095.1 uncultured Roseburia sp.
CGTCTGAAGGAAAGCGTCGATACCCTGATCGTGATACCGAACGACAAGCTTCTGGAGATTGTGGACAGGCGTACCACGATGCCGGATGCGCTGAAAAAAGCGGACGAAGTTCTGCAGCAGGCGGTGCAGGGTATTACGGATCTGATCAATCTTCCGGCGCTGATCAACCTGGATTTCGCCGATGTGTCCACGGTCATGAAGGATAAGGGCATGGCGCATATCGGGATCGGCAATGCAAAAGGGGACGACAAGGCGATCGAGGCGGTCAAGCTTGCCGTTGCCAGTCCGTTGCTTGAGACGACCATCAATGGGGCGACCCATGTCATTATCAATATATCCGGCGATATTTCCCTGATGGATGCCAATGACGCCGCGAGCTATGTACAGGATCTCGCCGGCGACAATGCAAATATAATTTTCGGCGCAAAGTTTGACGAGACGATGGCGGACGAAGCTACGATAACTGTAATTGCAACCGGGCTGGAGAGTCCGGGAGCGGCGAACAAGATCATGCCGAAGCTGCAGTACCAGAATGCAGCCAGTGTCACAAGGCCTGTCGGCCCGGCTTCGATGAACCGGCCGGCCGCGGGGACGATGGCGGGATATGGCGGCGGCGCGCCCATGCAGCAGCAGCCCGTGCAGGGCAATCCGGCCTATACGGGGATTCAGAAGCCGCGTCAGCCGGAGAGTACGGTACAGCAGGTAGATATCAAGATACCGGATTTCCTGCGAAATTCGCGCAAGTGATATTGGGAAGTCCGCAGCGGAGCGACGACTCCTGGCTGAAGTATCAGACATACTTTTATAGTAATCCGGAAAATTAGGAAAAGCCGTTGGAACAGAGCGGCTTTTCCTTTGGTTTTGGCAAAATCGGGCAAGGAGGAAAACATGTATCCAATCACGAAGAGAGAAAAGCTGGCAGATAAGATTTATCTTATGGATGTTAAGGCGCCCCGCGTTGCGCAGTATTGCGAGCCGGGGCAGTTTGTGATCGTAAAGATAGATGAGACGGGGGAGCGTATTCCACTGACGATCTGCGATTATGACAGGACGGAGGGGACGATCACGATTGTGTTTCAGATTGTGGGCGCTTCCACGGAGCGCATGGCAGACCTTAAGGAAGGGGACGCGTTCCAGGATTTTGTGGGGCCTTTAGGGTGCGCCTCCGAGCTGGTACATAAAGAGACGGAAGCGTTAAAGAAAAAGAAGATTTTATTTATTGCCGGCGGCGTGGGTACGGCTCCGGTTTATCCGCAGGTCAAATGGCTGCATGAGCATGGCGTGGACTGCGACGTGATCATGGGGGCCAGAAATAAGGAACTGCTGATTCTTGAGGACGCGATGCGGGCCGTTGCGACGAATCTCTATGTCGCCACCGACGACGGTTCTTATGGATTTCATGGAACGGGGACCGCGCAGCTTAAAGAGCTTTACGACAGAGGGATTCGCTATGACCATTGTGTTGCGATCGGTCCTATGATTATGATGAAATTCGTCTGTATTCTGACAAAGGAGCTTGGGATACCGACGATTGTGTCCATGAACCCGATTATGGTGGACGGCACCGGAATGTGCGGCGCCTGCCGTCTTGTGGTGGGAGACGAGGTAAAGTTTGCCTGTGTGGACGGACCGGAATTTGACGGCCATCTTGTGGATTTTGACCAGGCGATGAAGCGGCAGAATCAGTATAAGACGGAAGAGGGCAGGGCGATGTTAAAGCTGCAGGAAGGCGACACACATCACGGCGGATGTGGGAATTGTGAATAGGACAGTCTGGGAGGCAGTACTCCTGCGTCCTGCGTTTTGTGACGCCGGCATGGATGAAAGCGGGAGGCTGTGGGCCAGAAGTTGCGAAGAAGAAGAGGAGGACGGGATGGACGTATTAAAGAGAGTGCCGGTGCGCGAACAGGAGCCTTCGGTGCGTGCGGCGAATTTTGATGAAGTGTGCTTAGGGTACGACGAGGCGGAGGCAGTTAAGGAAGCGGCCCGGTGCCTGAATTGTAAAAATGCACAGTGCGTGAAAGGCTGTCCGGTTTCCATCGATATACCGGCGTTTATTTCGGAGATAAAAGAAGAGAAGTTTGAGGAGGCATACCAGACCATCAGCAGGTCCTCTGCGCTTCCGGCCGTCTGCGGCCGCGTCTGCCCGCAGGAAAGCCAGTGTGAGGGAAAATGTATCCGCGGCATCAAAGGCGATCCGGTTTCCATCGGCAAGCTGGAGCGTTTTGCCGCGGACTGGGCGCGCAACAGAGGGATAACGCCGGAGGCGGCAGAACAGAAAAACGGCCATAAGGTGGCTGTCATCGGTTCCGGTCCGGCCGGACTGACCTGTGCGGGAGATCTGGCGAAAATGGGATATGATGTCACGATCTTTGAGGCGCTCCATGAGGCGGGCGGCGTGCTTATTTACGGGATTCCGGAATTTCGTCTTCCGAAGCAGGAGGTAGTCGCCGCAGAGGTAGAAAACGTAAAAGCGCTCGGCGTCAGAATTGAGACGAATGTAGTGATCGGAGCCTCCGTCACGATTGACGAGCTGATGGAGAAAGAAGGGTTCGAGGCCGTGTTTATCGGATCCGGCGCAGGACTTCCCAGGTTTATGGGGATACCGGGGGAACAGGCGCTGGGCGTATTTTCCGCGAATGAATATCTGACGAGAAACAATCTGATGAAAGCGTTCCTGGAAGGGTATGACACGCCGATTAAGGCGGGAAAAAAAGTGATCGTCGTCGGTGGAGGAAATGTGGCGATGGATGCGGCGAGAACGGCAAAGCGTCTCGGCGCGGAGGTGCATATCGTATACCGGCGCAGCGAGGCGGAGCTTCCGGCCAGAGTGGAGGAGGTACACCACGCAAAGGAGGAGGGGATTATCTTTGATCTGCTCCAGAACCCGAGATC
>CANDFU010000342.1 GCA_947384095.1 uncultured Roseburia sp.
CCGGCTCCACCACATCCGGCGTCTTTATGTTTAATTCTGCGCAGTCCGAAAAAAAAGCGTCCGTATAAAACTTCGCGATTTCCATCACCGTTTTGTGTTCCCGCCTGGCTCCCTTTAACATTTTATCTTCCCCGGTATCTGCGTCCGATGAGAGGTGGCCGACATCCGTGATATTCATGACACGCTTTACATCGTAGCCCACATACCGCAGCGCTTTTTCAAGCACATCTTCCATAATATAACTGCGCAGATTGCCGATGTGCGCATAATGATACACGGTCGGCCCGCACGTATACATCGCGATCTTTCCGTCCTCGTGCGGGATGATCGTCTCCACTTCTCTCGTCAGTGTATTGTATATTCTGAATTTGTTTTCCACTTCCCTCACTCCGTTTCTTTTATTTTTTCAGCGCTTCTGACATAAAGCTTTCTCACGTCGCTTCCTTCCCCGCCGCAAGCGCGCGCACGGTGCGCTCTAAATCCAGCACACGGTTCACCAGTTCTGCATTCTCATGCTGCAGAACCGTGATATCCTCCTTGACCGGATCCGGCAGATGACACTGATCCATATCGCTGCGCGGAATCTTTATATTGTCCCGCTTTACAATCCGTCCGGGCACGCCCACAACAGTGCAGTCCGGCGGCACCTCCTCAATCACGACGCTTCCCGCACCGATTTTAGAATTTTCCCCGACCGTAAACGATCCGATAACCTTTGCGCCCGCGCTGATCATCACATTGTCTCCGATTGTCGGGTGGCGCTTTCCCGTCTCTTTTCCGGTACCGCCCAGAGTCACTCCCTGGTAGAGCGTGACGCCGTCTCCGATAATCGTCGTCTCGCCGATGATCACTCCGCTTCCATGATCGATAAAAAAACCGCTGCCGATCTTTGCTCCGGGATGAATTTCAATCCCTGTCCTTCTGGCCGCACGTTGGGAAATAAGCCGCGCCAGAAAATAATGCCCTTTCAGGTACAGGCGGTGTGCGCGCCGGTAACTTAGCATAACACGAAAACTCGGATAAAGCAAAACCTCCATCGGCGATTTGATCGCCGGGTCCCTCTCCCGAATCACCCGAAACTCCTCTTTGATATAGGACATGATTCCCATTTTTAACCTCTTTCTACGCGCCTGACGCGCATATTGCTGTGAAAGCATCCGGACGACCTGTCAGCGGGAGTCCGCATTTACTCCAGGTATTCCGGCGCAAGGTCGCTGCGCGAAAAATACGTCCGCCCGTACGCGATATCATTCTGCATCTGCTCCTTGAGCGCATCGATGGATGCAAATTTCTGTTCTCCGCGGATAAAGCTTAAAAATTCCACCGTGACCACTTTATCATAGATATCTTCCTTAAAATCGAGCAGATGCGTCTCCACTCCGACGGGATTTTCACCCGCAATCGTCGGTTTACAGCCCACGTTGGTGACGCCGCGGTACTTTCTGTCATCGATGTACACCTCCGTCACATACACGCCGTTGGGCGGCAGCAGCTTTTCCCTGGGCGGAAACTGGTTGATCGTCGGAATACCGATCGTCCGCCCGATCTGATTGCCGTGCGCGACGACGCCCGTCACAAAATAGCGGTATCCCAGCAGGCGGTTCGCTTTCTCTATCCGCCCCTTTTCGATCTCCTCCCGCACAAAAGTACTGCTGATGTCCCGCTCATCTTCCCTGAGCTTCTCCATCACATCCACTTCATACCCAAGACATCCCGAAAACGCTTCCAGCATGCGGTAATCCCCGCGCCGTAAATGGCCAAACCGAAAATCCTCTCCGACGACAAAGCGCTTCACATGGAGACGGCGTGCAATCCGTTCGATAAATTCTTCCGGTTCCATGCATCTGATTTCCGTGGTGAACGGACACTCCACGAGATAATCAATCCCGATTCCCTCAAAAATATGCATTTTTTCTTCATTCGTTGTAAGTACTTTCGCCTCTGCCCCGCTCACGCTTTTCCTTGGGGGAATGTCAAACGTAAAAATCACACTGGCAAGCCCGGCTTCTTTTCCAAATGCAAGGCGTTCCAAAAGCCGCTCATGCCCCCTGTGGATCCCGTCAAATTTCCCAAGCGAGAGGACTGTCTCCTCCCCGATATAAAAATCTGTCGTACCTCTGATATATTTCATCGCCCACCCCGTATGCCGGTCTTCTCACCGCTCGATAAACATGGCCGATGGCCTGTAGTCGCCCCGCCCGGCCTCATATTTGTATATTCCGATAAAATGTCCGTCCGCATCGTACACTTTAAGCTGCCCCGACACCGGGCCTTCGCGCGAAGAAAACATTTTCTCTTCAAGTCTGCCGCCGTTTACAAGGATCCTGTCGTATTCCCGCTTGACAACCGCCCGCTCATAACCGTCGAAAACAGCGTCTATGGAAATGAGAAAGGAAAACATCCCTGCCTCCCACTGCTCCGGCGGTATCTCCCCCGCCTCTTTTTTAACCAGCTCCTCAATCTCTGAAAGGCGGTATGCCTCCTCCTCCCGGAAGCAGGATACCCGCGTGCGCGTAAGCGACTCCATGCAGGCGCCGCAGCCTAAATTTTGTCCGATGTCGTGACAGAGCGTGCGGATGTACGTTCCCTTGGAACATACCACGCGCATCCGTACCCGCGGGAAATCCATATCCAGAATCTCTATCTCATGAATCGTCACCGGCCTGGCCTTCCGCTCGACCGTCACCCCGGCTCTCGCCAGATCGCACAATTTCCTTCCGTCCACTTTTAGCGCCGAATACATCGGCGGAATCTGCATATACGCTCCCCTGAACCTTGAAACCGCCTCCCTCACCGCCTCCTGTGTCACACAGGCTTCCCGGCTGTCAAGCACATTCCCCGTCGTATCCTGCGTGTCCGTGACCGTTCCTAAAAGCATCACCGCCTCATACTCT
>CANDFU010000343.1 GCA_947384095.1 uncultured Roseburia sp.
TTTCTCTTCCGGCCAGCGCGGACACCAGCATGACAAGCGTCGATTCCGGCAGATGAAAATTGGTGATCAGCGCGTCGATCACGCGGAACGAATAACCGGGGTAAATAAAAATATCAGTCCATCCGCTGCTTTCCGTTAGAAAACCGTTTTTGTCCGCGGCGGCTTCCAGCGTCCGCGTGCTCGTCGTCCCGACGGCAATCACGCGGCGGCCTTCCCGCTTTGCCCGGTTGATTTTGTCTGCTTCCGCCCCTTCGATGCGATAAAACTCCGAGTGCATGTGATGCTTTAAAATATCGTTCTCCTTTACCGGGCGGAATGTTCCAAGCCCCACATGAAGCGTCACCTCCGCGATCTGAACACCCTTTCTTCCAAGCTCATTTAACAGCTCCGGCGTAAAATGCAGACCGGCCGTCGGCGCCGCCGCAGAACCGTCATGTTTTGCATAGACGGTCTGATAGCGGTTTTTATCCGCAAGCGCATGCGTGATATAAGGCGGCAGCGGCATCTGTCCCAGTTCATCCAGAATCTCCTCGAAGATTCCGTCATAGGCAAACCGGATAAGGCGGTTTCCCTCGTCTGCCACATCGACGATTTCTCCGGTCAGAAGTCCTTCCCCGAAAACGATACGTGTTCCCGGCTTACATTTTTTTCCTGGCTTCACCAGCGTCTCCCAGAGATCCTCCCCCCGCCGTTTCAGGAGAAGAACCTCAATCTTTGCCCCGGTATCCGCCTTTGCACCGATCAGCCGCGCCGGTATGACTTTTGTATTGTTAATGACAAGGCAGTCGCCCGGATTGATCATACCGATGATATCCCGGAAATATCGGTGCTTTACCTCACCGGTCTGTTTATTAAGAACCATCAGCCGCGAACCGGAACGATCCGCGAGCGGATCCTGCGCGATCAGCTCCTGCGGGAGCTCGTAATAAAAATCTTTTACATCCATCTCTTCTCCTGCCCTACTTACGCAGCTCGATTCCCATGCCCTCAAGCGCTTTTACAATCTTCTCCATCGCCCCGGTGATGTCGGCATCCTCCAGGTTCCGGTCTTTTGCGCGGAAGGAAAGCGAATAAGCCATCGATTTAAATCCTGCCGCGATCTGTGCGCCCTCGTAGATATCAAACAGTTCATAGCACTCCAGGATTTTCCCGCCTTTGCTCTCGAACACTTTCTCGATCTCTCCGGCCAGCACGTCTTTCGGAACCACCATGGATATATCCCTGGATGCAGCGGGAAATTTTGCAATCCCTTCATATTTGTGATCAAACGTCGCATTTTTTTCTATTTCCGGCATATCGAGAACGGCGATGTAAACACGCTCTTTGATGCCATAGTTCTGCGCCACAACCGGGTGTACTTCACCGAGATATCCGACAACCGCTTTTTTGCAGATCACGCTGGCCTGACGGCCGGGATGCAGAAAACACTTCCCCGCAGCCGGATCATATTGTGGCCGTCCGTTAAGACCCGCCTTATCCAGAAATTCCTCGATCACGCCTTTCATCGTATAAAAATCCCCGTCGCCGTACATTCCAAGCGTCAGCTGCATCCGCTCTTCGGGCAGCTCCGTCACCGGGATCTGCTTCGGAAGATAAACATTTCCCAGCTCATACAGACGGACATTTTTATTTCTCCGGTTAAAATTAACGGCCAGGGAAGTGAGCATCCCGTTGATCGGTACTGTCCGCATAATGGAATAATCTTCTCCCAGCGGATTGCTGATCACGACCGCCCCGCGCAGCGGAGAATCCGCCGGAAGAAGCAGTTTATCAAACACCTTCGGGCTCTCAAACGAATACGCCATTCCCTGTGAAAATCCACAGAACTCCGCAACCTCCCGCGCGACGGCCTCCACCCTGAGCTTAAAGGAAAGCTTTCCGGTCGTCGCCTCTCCGCTCGGAAGCGTCGTCGGTATCTTATCATAGCCGTAAAACCGGGCTGCCTCCTCCGCCAGATCGGCGCCGCACTCTATGTCCTGACGCCAGGACGGAACCACAATTTCATTCGTTTTCTCGTCATACATAAGCTCCAGACGCCTGAAATAAGAGAGAATCTCTTCCTCACGCATCTGAGTCCCGAGCAGGCGATTGTATTTATCCGGTTCAAACGGAATCCGCTTCTCCTCTTTCACACAAGTGTAAACATCCACGGTTCCGCCGACAACTTCCCCGGCCGCAAGCTCCTCGATCAGCTGGCAGGCACGGTTCATGGCCGCAATCGTATTTTCGGGATCCAGACCCTTTTCAAACTTGGACGACGCATCCGTCCGCATCCCGATTTTCTTTCCCGAAAGACGGATATTGGTTCCGTCAAAGCAGGCCGCCTCAAACAGCATCGTCGTCACATGGTCTGTGATCATGGAATTTTCACCGCCCATAATACCGGCGATGCCGACCGGTTTCCTGCCGTCACAGATCATAAGCACGGAATCATCGAGCGTCCGTTCCTGTCCGTCAAGTGTTACGAATTTCTCGTCCTTCTCTGCTCTCCTTACAATAATCTCCCGCCCCTCTATCGTGTCGAGATCATAGGCGTGCATGGGCTGTCCGTACTCCTCCATCACATAATTCGTGATATCGACAATATTGTTGATGGGGCGGATACCGTGAGCGCGCAGTCTGCGCTGCATCCACTCCGGAGACGGTTCAATTTTCACATTCCTGACGACACGGGCCGTATACCTTTTACACAGATCCGTGTCTCTTATCGTCACCCTGATATAATCGTTGACATCCTCATCGTTTCCGGTTGCTGTCACGACAGGCGGCACATATTCCTTTCCAAACGTCGCGGCAGCCTCCCGCGCGATACCGAGAACCGAAAAGCAGTCCACGCGGTTGGACGTAATCTCATACTCCACCGCGACATCGT
>CANDFU010000344.1 GCA_947384095.1 uncultured Roseburia sp.
TCTTTCCGGAATGTCCTCTTTCTGCGAAAATATCGGACGGCCGGGAGGATACGGAGGCGTCCCGGATTGAAACGGAATACGTTCCGGTCCGTTCGGAAAACGGGTTTTCGGAGCTGGAAGTCCGGCTGGTTACCGGTCGGACTCACCAGATCCGCGCTCATCTGGCCGCTGTTTCCCATCCGGTCGTGGGGGACGGGAAGTATGGCAGCCAGGCTGTGAACCGCATGTTTCGTGAAAAGGCCGGGATCCGTTCGCAGCTGCTTCATGCCTGCCGGATGGAATTTGCCGACGGAAAGGTTGTGAAAGCGCCGTGTGGCAGGGAATTTCAGGCTGCGTGGGATCTGATCTGCCGGACAGGGCGTGCATAAAAAACAGAATTTTTGTTTCAGTTTTCTTTTTTTCCGTAAAATGATTCAAGAGAATCCATCTTTGCGCTCATATTGGCAAACAGAGCGTCCACGATGGCGACGGCAGCCATGGATTCCACGACAACGACAGCCCGCGGGACGATGACAGGGTCGTGCCGGCCCTTGATGTTTACGGTGATTTCTTCACCGGAACGGGTTACGGTCTGCTGGTCTGCCGCAATCGACGGCGTCGGTTTTATGGCGGCTCTTAAGAGAATGCGGCTTCCGTCGCTGATGCCGCCTAAAATACCGCCGGCGTGGTTTGTCCGTTTTGCAATTTTTCCGTCGGCTCCGACGGTGAATGCATCATTGTCTGACGATCCCGCAGCCTCTGCGGCCCGGAATCCGTCTCCGATCTCAAAGCCCTTGACGGCGCCGACGGACATGATGGCTTTTGCGAGATTTGCACTCAGCTTTTCAAAGACGGGGTCTCCGATTCCGGCCGGCAGGCCGTTTATCACGCACTCGATAATGCCGCCGGAAGAGTCGCGTTTTTGTATGCATTCGTCAAGATATTTCCGGGCTTCTTCCGCTGCTGCGGAGTCCGGCATGGCGAGCGGGTTTTCCGGAATCCGGGAAGGATCGAAGTTTTCGGGGCGGATGCAGACTGGCCCGATCGACTTTGTGTAGGTTAAAAAAGTGATTCCGAGCCGGTTTAAGATTTTGACGGCGATCGCTCCGGCCGCTACACGGCCGATCGTTTCACGGCCGGAAGAACGTCCGCCTCCGCGGTAGTCCCTGAAACCGTATTTTAAATCAAACGTATAGTCGGCGTGCCCGGGGCGGTAATAGGAAGCGATTTCGCTGTAATCTCCCGACTGCTGATTTTCGTTGAACACAATAAGGGAGATCGGCGCTCCGGTGGTTTTTCCTTCAAAGACGCCGGAGAGGATGGATACGGCGTCATTTTCTTTTCGCGGAGTGGAGTATCTGGACTGCCCGGGTTTTCTGCGGTTTAAAAAAAGCTGGATATCATTTTCACACAGAGGAAGCCCGGCGGGACAGCCGTCGACGACGACGCCGAGCCCCGCGCCGTGGGATTCGCCCCAGGTTGTTATTCTGAAAATGGTTCCGAATGATGAGCCGGCCATGAAAAGTACCTCCTTGTCTGTTCTGTGGTCCTGATGCAGGAGCTATTATATCACAGGAAACGTTTTTTTTACACCCTGCTCCTGATGAAAAAATAAGAAAAGATGTGACTTATGCCGGGGGGCATGGTATAATGTGCGAAAAGGACAGAAAGGAATGAAGGTTGCGTTTCCGATGTTTTGTCCGGGTAAGGGAGTCTGGAATATGAAGAAAATTTTCCGTTTTACGGGTATGGTCATTCTTTTCGCTGCGATATGCGTCTGTGCCGACCGCTGGATCGGGATAAATGGAACGGGTTCTGATTCTGCGGGGGTGCACGTCGGGGAAGAGGCGGGCAGAGAGGAGATAAGGACGGATTTTAAAGGGGATGATGCACAGATGGGCTTTACGGCCGGGGAAGAAACGTGGAGCGAAGAGGATGTGGAAAACGGCAGTACAATGGATACGGCGGCCGAAGAAAGCGAAGGCGCAGGGGAGGCGGCAGACGCGGAAAGCGGCGGCACGCAGGCCGGGCGTGCAAGCGCGGTGTATCGCGACAGGGCGCGGGGAGCCGGAACAGATACGCCGGAGCCCCGGCGTTATGAAGCGGACGCGCAGGATATGCAGGATCATGATGCACAGGAGGATGCGGCATATCGGGAAACAGGGTATATTTTTATGGGAGATTCCCGGTTTTACCTGATGAATCAGGATTGCGGCATTGACGCCCGCAGAAATTTTTTTGTGGTGGCATGCCCGGGCATGGGGTATTCATGGATGATTGTGGAAGCGCTTCCCAAAATCACATCCATTCAGAACGCGCATCCTGAGATCGGGAACTGGGTCATTATCAGCGGGCTGGGGATCAACGATATGGAGCATATCCAGTCTTATCTGGATACCTATAAAGTTCTGGCGAAGAATATGTCGCTGGTTCTGTTGTCCGTCAATCCTGTGTCCGGGCCTGTAGAGTGGGGGTATGGCAACGGCACGATCGATGCGTTTAACGACCGCCTCAAGAGGCTGGCGTCCCGGGAGAGCTCCGTAAAATATATCAACTGCCACGATTATCTTGTACATAAAGGATATACGACGACGGACGGGCTTCACTATGATGCGGCTACCAATTATGATATTTACCTTTTTATTTTGAATAGTCTGAATCTTAGTGGTTGACAAACGCCTGTGATCTGTTAAAATAGATCGTGTTCCGGACGCACAGTTCTGTTTTCGGCAGCGGAAGAAAGCGTGGCGTGCGTATCCCGGATGAAATCAATGCAAAAAGACGATGAAAAGGAGTATTAAGGGCAGAAGATTTTAAGAGAGCCGCCGGGCGGTGTGAGGCGGTATTCGGAAGCTCCCAACTCGCCTTGGAGTCCTCCGGCTGAAGCGGA
>CANDFU010000345.1 GCA_947384095.1 uncultured Roseburia sp.
TAACAATCGCAGATAAATTCCGAGTCCCTTCCGTCCGGAAAATAGAGCATCGAATACAGATGTTTTTCAAGCGGCCGGACCGGAACATCGCCGCCTTTAAACAGATAGTATTCCCCCGCGACTTCCTCGAGATAAAAGCAGGTATATACATGGAAATGTTCGTCGATCAGAAGGAGATTTCCACCGTAGAGCTCTCCCTCCGACTGTACGCGGTATCCGTCCAGCTCGTTCATCCCCGTATCGCGGTACAGCATAATCGTTCCCGGTATCCGCACTTCCTGCCCGTCTGACAGATGAATCTCATTGCTCTTAAAAAATAGTTCCAGCCGCTCTAAGCCTCCCTCGCACCCCGTCCTGACCTGCCGGTATTCCCTGCGCCCGCGAAATCGCATGATGAGCCGGATCAGCCCTTCCCGGTCCCCCGTCATGCCGGACGGAACGACAAGTTTTTCTTTCCTGCAGATTTCCCGCAGACGAAAAAGCGTCATCTTTTTAAGGTCACTGCGCCTGTAACTGTTTTTGGGTTCCTCATTCTTTCCCCGATGTAAGGTGTAGGTATACCGTTTCATTCCATTTCCCCTCGCTGGAAGCTATTTTTTATCCGACTCCCCCGTCGTTTAACGCCGCGGGATCCGGCTCCGCTGCCCCGGCTGCCGCCTCCATACCTGCCCTGGCCGCCGCAATTTTTCCGCCGATCCCCCGGGCCAGCTCCGAAAGGCCCAGACGGTTGTATATCGCCTGTGCTGCCTGGTAAAAAGTAATCGCGCTCTCATACTGCCCCTGGCCAAGCAGTTCATTCCCCTGGTTTTCCAGATCGATCGCATTCTGCTGATCGTTGGCTTTCTGCTGATTTAGCAGCTCCTGGGCCGCCGCCTCCTCTTCCTGCTGTTTTGCCGCTTCTGCAGCCGCAAGCTCCCTGAGCTCCTGCTCTCTGGCCTCTGCCTCAAGCTCCTCCTTCTCGATCTTTTCTTCCGCAGCCGCCTGTTTCTCAAATGCTTCTTCCTTTCCCGCCCCGTAATAGAGCGCGGCCGCCTTTTCTTTCGCTTCCTTGTATGCCGCGACTGCGCCTTTTAAGTTTCCGTACTCTTCCTTCCGCTCGCCAAGGGCAATCAGATCAAATACCTCGATATATCCCAGCGTCTGCTCCAGCTGCTCTTTAATATAAGCACTCCCGGCATTCCCGGCTTCTCCCGACATCACGCGGGCCGTCAGATACAGTCTCTGCGCCTTTTCATATGCCTCCTCCGCCATCGCCGCATCCGCCAGCAGGATCTGTTCCGCAAGCTTTTTGAGGCGGTCCGCCTCCTGCGAATCCTCCCGGCGTTTTAAACTGTCCGCCAGACGCTTTGCCTCCCCGTATTCCTCAGCCGCTTTCTGGTAGTTGTCGTACATCAGATACGTCTCCCCGCTCTCTAAGGACCGGGCAAGGGCGTCCTCTTTTTCCCGTATATTCCGATGCCGCAGATACAGCCCGAGGGAAAGCCCTCCCACGAGCAGAAGCACAGGCAGTACGGCCAGCAGCACCTGCTTTATCGTCCATCGTTTTTTGGGAGACTGGTATACTTTATTTACGAACGTCACCGCCAGCGTATAGTTGTCGATATATTCTTCTTCCTGGCATGCCAGTATGGCGTCCTCTGTCTGATTTAAAATGTCTTCCGGCTCTTTGGCGTCGTCCGTAATGGCAAGAAATTCCTGCTCTGCGCACCGCTCCCACACCCCTCTCGTCAGAAGTGTGAACAGATCTCCGTTTTCCAGCTTCTTTTTTGGGGAAATCCGGATCTTCGGCGTCCCCCGCTCCCCCAGATAGGAATAAAGATTGTTCCTCTCTTCATGTGCCGCCGCCTCATCAAGTGGAATCTCTTCTTTTTCAAGAAGATTCTGCGTCAGCGACTGGTCAAGCGTCCGCTCTGCAATTCTGCCGTTCCGGATCAGATAAAACCGGGTATTTCCCACATGACAGTACCGGATTTTGCGGTAATCCGTCACCGCAACTGCCACCGATGCCTTTAAGTGCATCCCTTTCTTCTGTCTTAAAAGCGTGGTATGGGCACGTCTGATATAGCGCTTTAATTTTCCTCTGCGCATTACAGGCGCCTCGGTAAAATCACGGATGATACTCTCGACGACAAGCCTCGCGCTGTTTTCGCCGGGGTCTTCGTCCAGCCCGTCCGCCAGGACATAACAGGCGAAATCCTCCATTTCCGCATAGCCAAAATAATCGCGGTTGGTAATCCTGTGTCCTCCCTCCGACATATTGGCTGTTTTGAATTCAGAATTGATTCTTCGCATCTGTGTCCTCCGTCCGTACCCTCAGAAGTATGACACTCCCATTTTCTTTCTCCGCCTCTTTTTTTGCATCCGCGGCTCTCACGATTCTCTGCGCCTGCTCCCGGGGAAAAAGCGGAAGCACAAGGATATCCTCGATCTCACTCCACGACAAAACCTCCGTGATGCCCTTGCTCGCCAGAAACACCAGATCTCCCTCTTTTAAGCGGACCGGCTGCGCACACGTCTCGATCTCACGGAACCCATCCATCCCCAGATAATTCCAGAGCCGCTTTTCGTCCATGCAAAAGAGCGCGTCCTGTCTTGATATCTTGCCGCTCTCCCACGCCTCCACGGCCAGAATATCAAGCGTCTGTCCCCGGCTCAGCGGAATCAGTTCTTCATTCCGCAGCAATGCAATCCGGATATCTCCCGCCAGCGCATAGAAAAGATGCGTGCGGTTCAGAAAAACCGCCCCGACACTCGCCCCGCCCCGCCGTTCACCGATCGTCGCCTGGATCCTTTTATTTGCCTCATAAAACGCCGTTCGGAAAAAATAAACCGGGTCATGCAGCACATGATACGGCTCATAGCGGT
>CANDFU010000346.1 GCA_947384095.1 uncultured Roseburia sp.
AAAGCGCAAGAACCTGCTCCCACAGATCCGCCGTATCCTTCGTCGGCTCCTCCAGAAAAGCCTCGTCCCCGTCATACGGCGTATAATTTTTCTGGATAAAATCACGGACATTGATTTCCTGCTGCCACACACCACTCCGAAAACCTCTCCATTCCTTTTGCATCGTTCGTTTCCTCCCTGTCAAAAAGTTAAAAATCGCTGCATGTTTACCCGGCCGGTCCCCTGTCTCTGACACTGCCTTCCAGTGCGGCGACAAGGTCTTTCCTGATGAATGAAATCAAGAAAACCGGCAGTCCGGGTATTCTCGCCCAGACGGCCGGCATTCAAGCTGTTATACTCCACGTGGTTTTTCCACTTGTTCCGTCAGTCATATAACATTCTGCATCTTACTATGTTTTTTCTTTTTTGACAATAGGCAAAAATCACCAAAACGGGCAATCCGACAGACCGCAGCCGGAAATATCATTTTTTTGTGTAGACGACTTTCGTATTATCCTCTATAATAAATATAATTTCGACATGAACACTTCACAAAAACAGTTCCGGCATGGAGGATTATATGAAAATCGGCATCATATCTGACACCCACGGTATTTTCAGAGAAGACTGGCGTACACATCTTGCGCAGTGCGACTATCTGATTCACGCGGGAGACGTCAATACGAAAACATGCTACAACAAATTTATGCACCTTAACGTCCCGTGCTGCATCGTGCGGGGAAACTGCGATACGGGAGCGTGGGCAGAACTCCTGCCCGGCCATCTTCAGGTGAAAATCGGCGGAAAAATCTTTTTTATCGTGCACAACAAATCTGATCTTCCCTTTGACCTTACAGAAGCGGATTTTGTCATCTTCGGGCATACGCATTGTTACAGTCACTCGGAACGCTTCGGTAAAGTTTTCCTAAATCCGGGCAGCGCCGGACAGCCCCGGGGAGACGCACGCAGCATGGCCGTGATCGAACTTCTGGAAGATTCGTATGAAATCCGCCGGATTTTACTATGAAAGCCCGGACGCAGGCCATGTCCCGATAGTGCGCCGGATATCCGTATTCTGGCTTCTGAATTATAAATTATTGATTGCCCACAATGTATTTAAGATAATTTTCTGGCTTGACAGTCCCCCGGGGCCTTGTCTTACAATCGTTCCGAAACCAGTATAAGCCCGATTTCAGAACAGACGGAGGATTATCATGCAGATCAGCGAAGCAAAAAAAGCATCCGGACTCACCCGTAAAGCCATCGAATATTACATCGGACAGGAACTCATTCACCCTGCCGTCTCGGAAAACGGTTATCGTGATTTCAGCGAAACCGACATAACATGTCTGAAAAAAATTTCCGTATACCGCCGGCTGGGCCTTGGCACGGAAGAAATCCGTTCCATCCTTGCCGACGATACCGGAACCATGATAAAAAAGCTGTCGGTAGAGAAAACGCTTCTTCTGCGGGAAGAGCAGACCCTGAAATCGCTCCTGGATGCCCTGGCAGAGAGCGGGGATTTCTCTGAAACCGAACGCAGGTTAATCGCACTTGAACAGAACACAGCCATCGCAAAACGCCTTCTTGACACATTCCCTGGATATTTCGGAAAGTTTATCTGTCTGCATTTTGCCTCCTTTTTAACTGAGCCGGCCACGACCGCCGATCAGGACAGTGCCTACCAGGAGATTGTCTCTTTTCTGGATGATTTCCCTTCAACAGAATTTCCCAGAGAGGTTCAGGAATTTCTGGACGATGCTACCGGGGATTATTCCGCAGAAAAAATAAATTCCATCACGGAAAAAATAAGAACAGACATCGGGCAGCCGGACACTTTCCTCTCCAGAAACAGGCAATTCCTAAAGTATTATCTTTCCGTCCTGGCCTCCGAGGAATACAAGGCTTCCCCTGCCGGAAAATCCGCGCTTTTGCTCCGCCAGTTCCTCAACACCGGCGGTTATTATGAAAGATTCCTGCCTGCCATGGAACGACTGAGTCCCTCATATGCCGCATACCGTCGGCAGCTTGCGCTTACCGACCGGAAATTGCGCGAACAGTATCCGTCAGAATACCGGATGATCCTGCAAGGGCCGAAAGAATCCTGAATGCTTTTGCATATTCTTTTCCGTTCCGGCGATACTACTTTTATGAAAAAACAAAGATATACGCCGGATTTTAAATCACTCTGTACACCCGGGCAGAGTTACAGCAGGGAAAACCTGCTCTCACAGCTGATTTTTTTCTTTTTCGTGGGCTCTGCGGCAGGTTTCCTCTGGGAAGTCCTGATCTTTCTCGTAAAAGAGCACCGTTTCCGGAACCGCGGTTTTTTTTACGGCCCGTGGCTTCCAATTTACGGCGTCGGCGCCATACTTCTCTACCTTTTGCTGGTAAAGCAAAAAAAGCATCCGGCTGCCGTGTTCTTCCTGTCCGCTGTCCTCGGGACAGTCTGGGAACTGACAGCCGGATGGCTTCTGGATACCGTCTGGGATCTGCGGTATTGGGATTACTCCGGATGTATGTTTCATTTCCGGGGCTATATCTGTCTGTGGTCCGCACTGGGATTCGGCCTCGCGGGAACCGCCTGGGTCTGCTTCCTGTCCGGTTTCTTCTCCCGCCTCTGGCTCCTCGTTCCCGAACGCATCCGCCGTAATGTCCAGACCATATTCATTCTCCTGTTTCTCGTCGACTGCGCGGCGGCGCTGATTTTTCCCAACGCCGGGCGTGGTATTACCTTTTAGCCGCCCTACGGAACCGGTTCCCCGGTTACGCTCTTTTTTCCACCGCATTACAATGCGCTTCCCCGCTCTCCTGTTCCACAACGCACTTTGTTTTCAGATCGGAAGAGCGTCGTGTAGGGAAAGAGTGTAGGTTATAGTGGTGGTG
>CANDFU010000347.1 GCA_947384095.1 uncultured Roseburia sp.
CCCGCCGAGGACCAGCTTAAAATCCTTATCCCTGCTGACCTTATCCACGACCTGCGGCGCCACATACTGTTTAAAAACATGCACGACGCGGCGTCTTCGCAGAATCTCCGTCAGATATCCTTCCGCCATCCGTTCCAGATACAGAATCACAAATACGACGGGCGGCAGAACGACCGGAACGATTTTTCCCTGACAATACATTACTCTGGTAAAAACGATAGCGAATATCAAAGAAAATGTCAATATTCCTGTGGCAAACAGCATATTTATTTTTCGAAGAAACAAAAACATCAGAACGCTGATCAGACCGGCTCCGAGCGCATACAAAACGGGCGAAAAGGGAGTCTGCGTCTTTCCCTCCAAAAGCGCCTCCACGATATTGGCATGAATCTCCACACCGTACATCTGCATGTCGTGGGAAACCGCCGGCGTGTAACTGTCCTGCATGCCGATCGCATAGGCGCCGACAAGCACAACCGCATCCCGGAAAATCCCCGCATCGACCGTCCCGTCAAGCACATCCGCCATGGAAACAACGCTGTACCCTCCCGCTTTGCCGGAATAGGTAAAATAGAAGCGGTTGTTCTGTCCGAAAGTCTCCGGCAGCACTGCCTCCATGCCCTGCCTTTCCAGATAGCTCTTATACACCTGGGCGGCCAGACTGTAAACCCTTTCTCCCTCGTGCTCCAGACAGACCATGGCCTGCCGCACATAACCGTCCCTGTCCACCAGCGTATTGACAAATCCACAGGTTACACTTTCCCGCAGACTGTCATAGGGCTCGATGACATAATCGATATAATAAGGATTGTAGACGACGTTTCCGTTTTCGTCCCGCTCCGGCATCTCCCGGAAAACAAAGCTCTGCGCCGCTACCACATTCCCGGCCTCCCTGCAGGCCTCTGCGAAGCGAAGGTCTCCTTCTTCATCTCCCCGCTCGCTGTAGATCACGTCCAGACCGATGACCGCGGGTCCCGCCCCTTTGTCCGCATTCAGCTTTTCAATCAGTTCCGCAGGAACCGCCCGGCTCCAGGCGCTGACCGGACCGTATCTTTCCAGTGTCTTATCGTCAATTGCGATGATGTAGATTTTTTTATTGGTGACAGACGCCTTCTGATTCAGACGATCGGACCAGCTCATATCCCACGTTCCTGCCGCACCGAAATAAAAGAAGAGTACAGAAAAGAACAGAACCGCCGCCGCGGCCAGCGCCGTTCCTCCCATAGCAGGTTTATCGTTTTTCCTCGCCTTCTTCCATGTCATCTTTCGTTTCTCCTCCCAGCAGGTCCTCCAGAATCGCGATTCGCAGCTCACAGTCTTCTATCTCATCATGAAGCGTTCTTTTTTCAAAAATTCCGGCTATTTTGACCGCCAAAGTCAAATCAGACTGCCAAAAACAGTCTCCGATTTTTTTCAGAGCATATATGATCAGTAAAATACCCGCAAGCTTCCCCTCATGGAAATGCGCGGACATGACCAGCAATATCCCCACAGGCAGACAGAAACCGCCTGCTGCCCCCCGGATTTTAAAAGACCTTTTCCGACTCATCAGCCTGCTCATTCTGCTGCGCTCCAGTGCCAGCTCGTTCTCTTTATTATAGGAATCCGCATAAAAACGTTCGATCTTATCAAAGCGCTCCGGCTCCAGCACGCGCCTTTTGATACCGCCGCTCTGCCAATAAAGCAAAACGGCCGTAAAAAGGACGATGCCGCCGACAATCAGAAGGTTTTTACCGCTCTCCGGATCTGTTTCCCGCAGCACATATTCCTGTACGAGCGTTTCCGGCTGAAATCCCGGTATCCCCTGATACCAGTGCAGGGAAATCTCAAGCGGATGCGCCGCGATCACGCCCGTAAAGGAAACCGTCTCTCTTTCTTCCTTTACCAGCTCCTGCAGCGCTTCCGTCGTCTCCTTTTTCCATGCCATGATCTGAATATACTGACCGTCCGCGATGGGAATCGTATAAAAATGATATTCCTTCCCGGCCCTGAGCAATGTGCCTGATTCACCCCAAAACCGCCCGGCGCCTGCCGTCGTTATCTGTTTGACCAGACAGCTGTCAATCTCACCGGAAACATATTTTCCTTCCCGGCAGGCCGTCCGGTCCAGATTCGGGAACCCGGATGCATGATTGGAACCGTACAGCACGCCAAAACCTCTCATGCCAATCAGCATACCGATTATAAAGAGCAGAACAGAAACTGCCGTATGCCAGGAAATTTCATAGGAGATTCTCATCAACCCACCTGATAAACCCTGACGCCATGTGCCGGAACGGGTGCCTCTATTCTGCCGGATACCGTACGGCTCTCTTCCTTCGTCCAGAGCTCATACAGTGTCTTATCGTTTCCTGTTTCTGTGTCTGTCAGAAACCTTCCGCCTTCCCTCAGTTCCTCCGGCGTTACACAGATCACCCTCTCCTCATCGCCGAGGTTGAACAGCGCAACGCACAGTCTGCCGGATACGGAATCCTCATTGATCCAGACCGCCTGCTCTCCGGTCCGCATAATCTGCGTTCCCCGGCAGTTTTCTCCCATACAGTCGAGCAGCTCCCGATTCGTAAAAAGGGATAAGGTCCAGTCATCCAACAGGGTCAGCTCCGCGCCGATCATTAAGGGAGAACGGAACATGCACCAGAGCGTCATCATCGTCTTCTGTTCTTCCCTGCTGAAATTCGTTGCCCGCTCCTGTCCGAATCCTTTGCCGAGCATGCCGACAGGAAGCATGTCGCAGTCCGGGAAACAGCCCTCCCGTACATGATCCTGCCACATCTCACAGCGGACAAACATCGCTTTTAACAGGTTCCAGTCATCCCAGAAATCATCGGTAATCCGCCACATATTCGCATAGCGGCAGTATTCC
>CANDFU010000348.1 GCA_947384095.1 uncultured Roseburia sp.
GCAGTGAAGTGGAGATTACAGTGCAGCGGCAGGGGACGGAAGGGTATGCGGAGATTGTCTGTACGGCTGTGATCGGCGTGCTGCAGTGATATCCGGGTCCAGAATACAAAGTCCGGCTGCAGGAATCCTGCCGGACAGTTCAAAAGATCCGTAGTATTTTGTAAGAAAAAGACGGCTGCATGGCACGCGTCTGGCGGGGTGCGGCATGTCGGAAATGAGGAAAAAATGAAGTATATCGAAAGTCTCCGTGAGGGAGAGAGAATCAATGAAATCTATCTGTGCAAAGTGAAGCAGTCGGCTCTCACAAAGGCGGGTAAACCGTATGATAATCTTGTGCTCCAGGACAAAACAGGGACGCTGGACGGGAAAATATGGGAGCCGGGTTCTGTCGGGATTGATGAGTTTGACGCTCTTGACTATATTGCGGTGATGGGGGATATCACAAGCTTCCAGGGAAATCTGCAGCTCAATGTAAAGCGGGTGCGCAAGGCGGAAGAGGGGGAGTATGAGCCGAAGAATTACCTGCCAGTCAGCAAAAAAGATGTGGATGTGATGTACGGGGAACTTAACGCGCTGATTGCGTCCGTCCGAAGACCGCATTTGAGAAAGCTGCTGGAAAGTTTTTTTGTGGACGACAAGGAGTTTGAGAAGCGTTTTAAATTTCACTCTGCGGCAAAGACGGTTCATCATGGTTTTGTGGGAGGACTGCTGGAACATACGCTTTCCGTTGCAAAGCATTGCGACTATCTGGCCGGAGCTTATCCGATTTTAAATCGGGATCTGGTAGTGTGTGCGGCGATTTTTCACGACATCGGAAAGCTGGAGGAATTATCTACATTTCCGGAAAATGATTACACGGATGCCGGGCAGCTTCTCGGTCATATTATCATCGGGACGGAAATGATCGGGGAGCGCATCCGCACGATTCCGGGATTCCCGAAAGGCCTCGCAAACGAACTGAAACATTGCATTCTGGCGCATCACGGGGAACTCGAGTACGGCTCGCCGAAGAAACCGGCGCTGGCGGAGGCGCTGGCTTTAAGCTTTGCAGACAATATGGATGCAAAGATGGAAACATTTGCAGAGATTTTTGGAAATGTACCCGAGGGAAATCTGGAATGGCAGGGATATCACCGTCTGCTTGAGACCAATGTCCGCAGGTCGGGCAGAGAGTAGTATCGGGGAGTTGTGAAGGGCATTTATGGAATATTGTTGATAGAAGGTAAGCAGCGGCGGTAACGTGGCTGCTTATATTGTTGTCTGTATGCTGTGTGGCTTATCTGCCGGGCGGATGGGATACAGGCGTCTGCTGTCGGGGTGTTCCGTGTGAGTGATAAAAATTATTTTGGCAGGTTTTACGATGCGTCGTGAAAATAAGGAAAAGAGGTAAAGATGCAGAAAAATGATCTGATCCGGCTGGAAGTGACGGATATGGGAACTGATGGGGCCGGGATCGGCAGGTATGAGGGGATGACTTTTTTTGTAAAGGATGCGGTTGTGGGCGATGTAATCCAGGCACGTGTGATGAAACTGAAAAAAAATTATGGCTTTGCACGGCTGGAGAAGATTCTGACCCCGTCTGTATACCGGGTGGAACCGGCGTGCGAACTTCACAGGCCCTGTGGAGGATGTCAGATTCAGACGCTTTTGTATGATAGTCAGCTTGCACTGAAGCAGAAAGTGGTTTATGAGAATCTTGTGCGCATCGGCGGTTTTGCCCCGGAAGTGCCTGCGCATATTTTCGGGCCGCCGGTGGGGATGGCTTACCCATATCGTTATCGGAATAAGGCTCAGTATCCGATCGGAACAGGAAAAGAGGGGGAAATAGTCGCGGGCTTTTATGCGGCAAGATCACACAATATCATTCCGGTGACGGACTGCCGTCTTGGGGTGGCGGAAAATAAAGTCGTTCTGGACTGCGTGCTTTCTTATATGAAAGAAAATGGAGTGAAGCCGTACGATGAGGCGACGGGAAAGGGGCTGATTCGTCATGTGCTGATCCGATATGGATTTGTGACGGAAGAGATTATGGTCTGTGTGATCATAAACGGGAGCGGCCTTCCGGCACAGGAGAAACTGATCGGGAGGCTTTGTGAAATAAGAGGGATGAAGAGTATCTCTCTGAATCAGAATAAAAAGAAGACGAATGTGATATTCGGAGAGACAACGGAGACAATCTGGGGGAAAGAGTATATCACGGATTATATTTATCTCCGCGACAGTACGTCAGAACCGGAGTTTCAGAGGACGGATACGGCGATTGCGTATCGAATTTCTCCGCAGTCATTTTACCAGGTCAATCCGGAACAGACGGAAAAACTGTATTCCCTTGCGCTGGAATATGCCGGTCTGACCGGGAAGGAGACGGTGTGGGATCTCTATTGCGGGATTGGCACGATTTCCCTGTTTCTGGCGCAGCGGGCCGGGATGGTATATGGCGTGGAAGCCGTGGGACAGGCAGTGGAAGATGCGAGAAAAAATGCGGAATACAACGGCATTACGAACGCCGTGTTTTTTGAGGGAAAGGCGGAAGAAGTTCTGCCGGAATTTTATCAGAACGGTATGGATGGCGACGGGCATCTGGATGGGGAAGGCGCGGATATGCGTCATCCCGACGTGATCGTGGTGGATCCGCCGCGGAAAGGGTGCGATGTGAGGTGTCTGGATGTCATGCTGCGGATGAGGCCGGAGAGGATTGTGTATGTGAGCTGCGATTCTGCCACGCTTGCGAGGGATCTTCGGATTTTGTGTGACGGGGGATATGAGATAAAAAAGGGGAGAGTAGTGGATCAGTTTTGTCATACGATGCATGTAGAGACTATTGTGTTGATACAAAAGAAAACCTCGTAGAAATCCTTTATT
>CANDFU010000349.1 GCA_947384095.1 uncultured Roseburia sp.
AAGATCGCTATGCCGTGACGGAAGAACTCAAAAATGAGGTGCTTTTCAGACAGTTTAATCTGATGAATCCGTTTCCGTTTAAGCGGAGGCTTCATGTCATATTTCTGCGCAATGTCATGATCTATTTTGACGATAAGACAAAAAGAGAGCTGGTCCGGAAAATTTATGACGCGCTGGAGCCGGGCGGCTATCTGTTTATCGGCACGACGGAGACGATCGACAGAAGCAGTTCGCCGTTTAAGCTGATCCAACCCTCGATTTTCAGAAAGTAAGAAGGGAATGGTAACATGCGTCAGATCAGAGTTTTGGTAGTGGACGATTCGCTGGTTTTCAGGGAATTACTGGTCCAGAATTTGAGTAAAGATCCTGCGATCAAGGTCGTGGCGACCGCACGGGATCCGTTTGAGGCGCGGGACGCGATTCTGGCGCATCACCCGGACGTGATGACGCTGGATGCAGAACTCCCGCGGATGAGCGGTATTGAGTTTCTGCGCAGGCTGATGCCGCAGTACCCGATCCGCGTCGTCGTAATCAGCGCGATGAGCGATAAGGTGTTTGATGCTTTAAATGCCGGGGCGGTGGACTTTGTGGCGAAGCCGGTTGTCTCGAGCAGGAAACAGCTTGTCGATTTTATCAGGAACGAGCTGTTAGCCAAGGTCAAGATCGCTTCGACTGCCAAAATCAGCAACATTAAGCGCGCAGTTCCGGCCGGCGAGCATCATCTTAAGGTGAACGACCGCAATCTTGTGGTGGCGATCGGGGCCTCCACCGGCGGCACGGAAGCGATTTTTTCGGTCGTAAAAGATTTCGGGCCGGATGTGCCGGGCGTTGTCATTGTACAGCATATGCCGCCGGGATTTACGGAGATGTATGCGAACCGGCTCGACAATCAGTGCCGGGTCAGGGTAAAAGAGGCAAAAAACGGCGATCGCGTCCTGCCGGGCCAGGTTCTGATTGCACCAGGCGGCGACAGCCATATGCGTCTGATTAAGGGGAACGGCGTCTACCAGGTGGAGATAAAGCCCGGACCGAAGGTGAACGGGCATTGCCCGTCGGTCGACGTGCTGTTTGATTCGGTGGCAAAAGCGGCGGGAAACCGTGCGGTCGGCATCATACTGACCGGCATGGGAGGCGACGGCGCGAAGGGCCTTTTAGCCATGCGGGAGGCGGGCGCCGAGACCATCGGACAGGATGAATCGACCTGCGTTGTATATGGCATGCCCAAGGTCGCATACGATCTGGGCGCCGTCAGATACCAGGAAAAGCTTCAGGGAATTGCAGGGCGGATGTATGCCGTGCTGAATAAAATGTAGATAGGAGAAAATTTATGAAAATTTTATTGGCAGAAGACGATTTCGCAACGAGGAAATTTATGATGAATTTCCTGTCACGGTACGGGGAATGCGATGTGACGGTGGACGGAATGGAAGCGGTGGACGCTTTTATGATGGCACTGGAGGATGACGACCCGTATGATCTGGTCTGTCTCGATATCATGATGCCGGTGATGGACGGCTATCAGGCACTGCAGGGCATCCGCAATCTGGAAAAAGAACGAAATATCACCGGGGATAAGGCGGTGAAGGTGATTATGACGACGGCGCTCAACGAGGAGCGCAATGTAAAAATGGCATTCGAGCTGGGATGTACGATCTATTCCGGAAAGCCGATTGACCAGGACCGGTTTGAGCAGGCGCTTAAGAAACTGGGGCTGGTTTGAATATAGATGAAGCACAGGGGCGAAAAACACCGGTCCGTGTGTGAAATAAGCAGGAAAGGAGAAAGCAATGGCGGAAGAGTTTAGTACAGAAGGAATGCTTGACATGTATCTCTTTGAGAACGAACAGCTCTTAGAACAGCTTCAGGAGACGGTTCTGGAACAAAAAGATGCCGACTGCTTTGACGAGGACAGCATCAATGAGATCTTTAGGGCGATGCATACGATCAAGGGTTCTTCTGCGATCATGATGTTTGACAATATCACGACCGTGGCGCATAAGCTCGAGGATATATTCTTTTATTTAAGAGAGTCGCATCCGGATAATGTCCCGCATCTGGAACTTGTGGATCATGTACTGGAGGTAGAAGACTTTATAACAAACGAGATGGATAAAATCCGGAACGGCAGCCCGGCGGACGGGGATGCGACGGAGCTTCTGGCGGGGCTGGATAAATTTCTGAAAAAAATCCAGACCAGGGACGGCAAGGCGGTGAAAGCGCCGAAACCGGCGGCGAGCGAAGAACCGAAGCATTTTTACATAGCGCCGATGGCGACCAGTGCGAGTCATTTTTACCGGATTTTTGTCACTTACTATCCCGGCACGGAGCTGGTCAATATCCATGCATACAAAGCGGTATATGCGTTGAAAGAGGTGGCGGAGGATCTGCTGTATCTTCCCGAGGATATCGTGTCCAACGAGGAGAGCGCGGACGTTATCCTGAACGATGGTTTTAAGATTCTGCTTCAGGCGCAGTGCAGCGAGGAGGATATCCGCAAGATCATCGGCGTCGGTTACGATGTCAAGCAGGTCGATATCGAAGAGTGCAGCGCCAATGAGTTTCTGCAGGGTTTTGATTTCGGGGAGCACGAGGCGCAGATTGATCTGGAATCGAGCGTGGAGCAGATCGAACAGAAGGCTGACGGGAAGCAGGCCGCAGAGGCGCCGCAGGAGAAACCGGCGATGGCGCCGGGCGATTTTGTCATCAAGCCAAAAGCGCCGGGCAAACCGAAAAAGATGGGCAGGGACAAACCAAAACCCGTTGAGAAGGCAAGTTTTATCAGTGTAAACGTGAGCAAGATGGATCAGCTGATGGACCTGATCGGAGAGCTTGTCATATCGGAATCGGTGGTGCTGCAG
>CANDFU010000350.1 GCA_947384095.1 uncultured Roseburia sp.
TTTTCCAGACACCTGATTTTGTAATTCCGATATAGTAAGGTTCGTATTTATCCGTATCTATGCCTGCGGCAAGCTCCATTGCAGATTTTATCGATATATCATGTTCCTCTGAGCACCCTCCAAACAGAACCGCAACTTTCGTCTTATTCATTTCCCAGACTCCTTTCAAAATTCACACAATTTTTTATGGTATCTCTCACGGTATCCGCCAGCACCCGTTCCGTATAATAGGCCGTATGCGGCGTAACGATCACATTTGGCATCCTTTGGAGAGAAGATAAGTAAGAATGCTCCATCGCTTTCCCTGTGTAGTCATAGTAAAAAATTCCTTCTTCCCCTTCCAATACATCCAAGGCAGCACCTCCCAGTCTTCCTTCTTCCAGCGCCTCCGTTAAAGCTCCGGTATCAACCAAAGCCCCACGACCCGTATTGATCAAAAATGCGCCTGGCTTCATCATTCTGATCTGATCGCGTCCGATGATATGACATGTATCATCCGTCAGCGGTACATGAAGCGTAATCATATCACTGCGATTCAGCAATTCGTCAAGTGCAGCATAGGGTATATCCATGTTATGATGACAGTCATACGCTAACACCTCGCAGCCAAATCCTTTCAGACGTTTCATAACCGCCTGTCCAATCCGTCCTGTCCCTAATACGCCAACCGTCATGTCCTGCAGTTCTTTTCCGCGAAAACTGTTCAAACAATAATTCTGTTTTTCGGTTGACAGTATCATTGCCTTTGTTCCGCGCACTGCCATCAGCATCAGCATTAAGGTGTAGTCGGCAACACTGCATGGCGAATACGCCACTGTCCCAACGGTAATGCCCATCCGCTCGGCTGCCCGTACGTCTATATGGTTAAAGCCGATGCTCCGTGTACTGATATATCTTACTCCGGCATTTTTCAACGCAAGAAGAATCGGCTCGGATACTTCCGCTTTATGGCTCACGCTGATACATCTGCATCCATTGGCTGATTTTGCATTGCTTTCCGATACGGCATCCTTTACCAGTGTAACTGTAACGCCAAATTCAAGGGAGAGTTTATCCAGAGCTTCCGCTTCATCCGGCTCACATCCAAAAACAGTAATGGCAATCCTTTTCTCCATTCGTTACCTCCTTCAAGTTTCCATGCTGTTTCATTATGACGTTTCATCCTGAACGCCTTTTCTAGTCAATAGTTTCCAATTTAATATTTTCCGGAAGCTGATACCCGATTTCGCAACAGTTGCGATACAGCCGCCTTGATGAGATCAGATCATGGTCCTCCCCGGCTTGAAATACATTCTGGATAATATCCACTTCCTCAAATATTTTATTTTCTTTCCGATAGTAAACCGGCTTGCCATTGGTAATTTTCACTGCCGCCGTCGGCTTAACATCTGTCAATATACATCCTTTGATATTCTTATCATCAAAAGAAATCGCAATTTGAAAGTTATGATCCGTATCGTTTCTTACTTTCAAATCCAGCCATCCCTCGGAAACCGTGGCATCAACGCCAATCGGTGCATCACTTGGCGGCTCCGGAAAATCTTTTATCCCGTGTCCATGCCGTTCAACAATCGTCAGCGGTGTATGAAGAAAAATCCAAAATAACAGATTACTCATTTGACATAAGCCCCCGCCGGGCATGGTTTGGAGTTTTCCGTCTAATACGACCAGTCCTTCTTTATATGGCGTATCCTTATCCGCATTTCTGGCCAGTTTCCAGAAAGAGAAAGTTTCTCCCGGACGGATCACAAGTTTATCCATCGTATTTGCTAACAGTTTCAAATTGAATACCTTATTTTCCTGATACACCATATCAAATCCCGTTTCAAAGTTATACATGGGACAGCTCGTTTCAAAAAGCCGATAGGACAGTAAAGTTTCTGTCTGCCTCGATGAATAGTGGTTCCCATCCAGGCTCAGGCCTGCGTAAAAACATAGCAGTCTCTGTTTCTTCCGCAGCGGCAAGAGCCATGGGAATAATTGTGTAAGCCGCTTTCTTCTCATACTGTCTATTCCTTTCTTACATAAATTTTCCTTAAATTAAAAAAATCGCTCCATCCGATATATAAAATATCAGAATGGAACGATTTATATTTCCGCTTTCCCTTGCGGATAACACACAATTTTATACGATATTTCTTACGATTTTCCTACGAAAGAGGAAGAGTCACGGTAAATTCTATCATTTCCGCTTCGCTCCGGGCGGTAATCGTCCCGTTATGGAGTTCCACGATCTGCTTTGCGATGGCAAGGCCAAGACCCGCGCTGCCGCTGTCCGTGCTCCGGGCCGCATCCAGTCTGTAAAACTGTTCAAAGAGGCGTTCCAGCTTTTCTTTCGGTATCGTATCGCCATGATTGGTGACTTTCACAAGCAGGGCGTATTTCTGCTGTTCTGCCGTGATCATAATTTCCGTACCGCGGAAACTGTATAGGACGGCATTCCTCAAGAGATTGTCGAATACGCGCTGCAGCTTGTCCGCATCGCAGATTAACAGGATGTCGTCTCCGGCCTCCAGCGCAAGCGTCAGTTCTTTCTCCCGGAACATCGGCTCAAATTCATATGCAAGCTGCTCTAACAGCCGGGAAAAATTAATCTTGCCGCATTGCAGCGTAATATTCGACAGGTTATACCTTGCGATTTCAAAAAATTCATTAATCAAGTCTTCCAAATGTTCCGCCTTATTAAGAGAAATAGAAAGATATTTTTCCCGCAGTTCTTCCGAAATCTCTCCTTCATCGCGCAGCAGATTCAGATAGCCGATGACCGATGCAAGCGGAGATCGGAAGAGCGTCGTGTAGGGAAAGAGTGTAGGTTATTGTGGTGGTG
>CANDFU010000351.1 GCA_947384095.1 uncultured Roseburia sp.
ACGCCCGGATGCAAACCGGCCGTAGTCGGCGTAAGAAGAATAACCGATACCCGAAACACTACTCATATACTATACCTCCTTTCCATTCGTAACTTTATATAAGAAAATGGCTGTTACACCCTCTTTATTGATTCTATTCTAACGCAAAAAGAAAGTTTTGGCAATCTGAAACAAACAAGAAAAAACGCGGCAAAATCTGCCGCGTTCTTTCCACTTCCTGATTTCTTATTTTAAGGTAACCTTAGCGCCTTCTGCCTCCAGTTTTGCCTTGATATCATCAGCAGTAGCCTTGTCTGCTGCTTCTTTCACGAGCTTCGGAGCTCCGTCAACCAGATCTTTTGCTTCTTTAAGGCCAAGCCCGGTCGCCTCACGAACAACTTTGATGACTTTAACCTTGTTCGGTCCTACTTCTGTCAGCTCTACGTCAAACTCGGTCTTCTCCTCTTCCTGAGGCGCATCCCCGCCTGCCGCCGCAACGACAACGCCTGCTGCCGCAGATACACCAAACTCTTCCTCACATGCCTTTACGAGATCGTTTAACTCTAATACACTCAGCTCTTTGATCGCATCGATAAATTCTGCTGTTGTCAATTTCGCCATTTTATTTTCCTCCATTCTATTGTCAAAATATTGTGACCCGCACACTCGCAGAAAACCGCTGCTTATCCGCGGGATACATAACTCCCGGTCAGAGCTTTACTCTGCCGGAACCGCTTCCGCTGCGCTGGCAACGGGTTCACCGTCTTTTTCCGCGATCTGCTTGATCACGCGGGCAAAATTGGTGATCGGCGACTGCATGCTGCCAAACAGTCTTCCAAGAAGTTCTTCTCTGGACGGAATAGCCGCTATCGCCTTCATGCCTTCCGCATCGTAGAAATTTCCCTCGACAACGCCTGCCCTGAACTCAAGCTTTGGCGCAGTTTTTGCAAACTTTGCCAGAACCCTCGCCGGAGCCGTTGCGTCAGTCGCAGAAAACGCAAATGCATTCGGCCCTTCAAGAACGTCTTTTAAGCTTTCGTATTCCGTTCCCTCTATTGCACGGCGTACCAGTGTGTTCTTATAAACCTTATATGTCACACCGGCTTCTCTCAAAGTCCTGCGCAGCTGGGTATCTTCCGCCACGGTAAGACCACGGTAATCAACCACTACGACAGACTGTGCGTCCTTGATATGATCTGCAATCTCCTGTACGACAGGCTGTTTCAATTCTACTTTTGCCACGAATCGTGCACCTCCTTTTATTATTTTTTCTGCACGAAGCTCATAGGAAAAACCTCCCTGCGCGAAGCACAGGGAGGCATAAATGCATTCTCATGATGACTGCTCATCAAAAAGATTCCCTCGGCAGGCCATTTCTGTTACGCCTCATTGGCGCCTGCTGTCTTCGGCAATATACAAAGCAGTGCTGATACAGCACTTTTATACTATATCATCGAATTGCATGTCCGTCAATATCTTTTATTGAAGAAACCGCTCTTTTAAAAAAATATCCCTGCTGCACAAGCGGCATGATCTTTTCTACATTTCCTTTTAAGCTCTGATAATCTGCCTTCTGCATCTCTTTTTTCAGGGCGCTCAGCCTGTCGATCGTAATTCCGCATCGATATTTTTTTACAAAGTGCGCCATTCCCGACTGGCTCCAGACAATGACGGGAAGCCCCGAAGCAAGGTAAAGCGCGCACTTATGCGAATTATTATATCTCAGATACTCTCCCAGGCCTCCTTCAATCGTATCGTTTCCCGTACCGTCCCATACCAGCCCCCAATCCAGCGGACAGATAGCAGCCGGGACCTCTTCCGACTGCAGAACACCATGATAGTGACAGCCGGGCCGCAGTGCTTTTACCTTGTCCTCATCCAGTCTGCCCCACAGCTCCAGGCTGATACCGTCCGGGATCTCCATCGCAGACAAAAAAGCTGATTTGTTGAGATTCCCGGCAAAGGCAATCTGTACCTGCCCGTTCTGCTTTCCCTCAGCCTTCTTTCTATTTTCCCGGATCGTATCCGCCATCTGATCGCCGACCAGGTAATCCCATACGCCGACCTGTACAAAGTGTCCGGAAACTCCCGCCTTTTTCAGCAGATTCTCCGCATTCTGATTCGGAGCAAGTATATAGTCAGCCACGCGAACCGCATCAAGCTCCTTTTTCTGTTCTCTTCCCGAAAATGTTCCGTACCGGAACGCATTGAGATCGTTAATAAAACAGATCGTCCGGTACTTTTTCAAGGACTGCGCTATTTTTAATATTTTAATCCGGATATAATTATCCGGCATGGAGTAAAAAATAAAATCTTGTTTCCCGGCAAAGGCGAGCAGAAAAAACAATAAAAACGGCAGATCAAATGCCTTTAACAGCTTATTGCATTTCTTAGGCACCCCCGGGATAACCTCTCCGTTCATTTCTTTCAGCAGGAAAAACACATCGCGCATCGCCTTTCCCGCAGCGTCATATGTCTCTTCCCTTCTCTGATTGAGAACGTATATTCGTTGCTTTTTCATGCATGCACCTCAACGTCAACAGCCTGCCATACACCATTGTAACACAAATGGATTCTATGGCAGGCTGGTCATGTTATAATTGATAGGATGCTTATAAAACGACCGCTGTACTAATTCATGATCCTGGCGACGTTTAACCTCACGCCCGGTCCCATAGTGGAAGCAAGCGTAGCGCTCCGGATAAACTGCCCCTTCAGGCTGGAGGGTTTCGCCTTGATGACAGCGTTCATAACGGTCTGGAAGTTGTCGCTTATCTGCTCATCTAGATCGGAAGAGCGTCGTGTAGGGAAAGAGTGTAGGTTATAGTGTTG
>CANDFU010000352.1 GCA_947384095.1 uncultured Roseburia sp.
GCCCAGGCTTGCCGTGTCCTTTTCATAACCGTTTAAGGAATCGAATCCCAGACAGACGTCAATCAGATGGCCGTTTTTGTCGGGAACGGCAAGCCTGACAAGGCGGGCGCCGAAATCGGTGATTTCTACGTAGGCGCCGCTGGCATTTTCCAGATGGTATATGTGGGCGCTTTCTCCTGCGCCGGTCAGACCAAAGTCCGATTTTGTGATTTTCATGGAAACTCCTTTCCTGGGAAGCAAATCTGTTCCCATGGCTTCCGGATCCGCCGGAGTGCCGGTATATCATAAAAAATAAGAAATTGCAGATAAATCTGTCAAAAGGCAACAACATAATTATTATGCCACATTTACAAAAACATAGCAACCCTGTTGCCTATTTTTTGTAAATATGAGATAATAACCAATAAATATGCCACAGACTCCCGGATCGCGTTTCTCGCGGCATTAACAGGAAGGACAGGGAGGTATTATCCAATGAACACAAGACGGATCCGTATGGATTCCCATAAGATTGACCGGACAGCCTTAAGACAGGCCGCAGACCTCATTCGCAGCGGGGAACTGGTGGCGTTTCCTACAGAAACGGTATATGGCCTCGGTGCAGATGCCATGAATCCGGAGGCGGCCGGAAAAATATATAAAGCAAAGGGGCGGCCCTCGGACAATCCTCTGATTGTCCACATTGCGTGTTATGAGGATTTATTATTGATCACGGATCAGGTCCCTTTGCAGGCGAGAGTACTTGCCGATACTTTCTGGCCCGGCCCTCTGACCATGATTATCCATAAAAACGGAAGCGTTCCCCGTGAGACGACAGGGGGGCTTGATACGGTGGCTGTCCGTATGCCGGGACATCCGGTTGCGCTTGCGCTGATTGCCCAGAGCGGGTGTCTGATCGCAGCCCCGAGCGCGAACACTTCGGGAAAGCCCAGTCCGACGCGGGCGGAGCATGTGTCGGCTGATCTGGATGGAAAGATACCGATGATTCTGGATGCAGGTCCGGTGGGAATCGGCATTGAATCTACGATTATTGACCTGACGGACGATATTCCGACGATTCTGCGCCCGGGTTATATCACAAGGGACATGCTTGAGAGCGCCCTTTGCGGGGAGGTACGCGTGGATCCCGGGATTGTTGTTTCGGAACACGGCGAAACTGTGGGGGAAGGCGCACGCCCCAAAGCCCCGGGGATGCGTTACCGTCATTATGCACCGAAGGCGGAACTTACGCTTGTGGAAGGGGAAACGGACTGTGTTGTGGACGAAATCAATCGTCTGGTATCAGAGATAAAAAGCGAGGGAAAGAAAGCCGGCGTCATCGCGACCGACGAGACAAAGTCTGCATACCGGGCGGACCATGTGACGAGTATAGGCGCGAGGGCGGACGAGGAGGCGATTGCCAGGCGGCTGTATCAGATCCTGCGGGAATTTGACAGGCTGGATGTCGATGTTATCTATTCGGAGTGTTTTGACACGCCGCGCATGGGAGGGGCTATCATGAATCGACTGAAAAAGGCGGCCGGATACCGTATCCTGCATGCGGAGGCGAAGAACTGACGGCAGAGCTTTGGAGAGGAAACGGGTTTTCAGGATGAAACAATACCATAGAATTATATTTGTGACGGAAAGCGGGACCTGCAGGGCGCCGATGGCGGCGGGAATCCTTGCGGAATATAGTCTGATTCAGCCGGTGGAGATTCTGGCGCGTGGGCTTATTGTCCTGTTTCCCGAGCCTTTGAATCAGAAGGCAGAGGCAGTTCTGATCAGCAATGGCATCAACATGAGCGGTTATATGTCCGCCCAGCTTCAGGAGAGCGATCTGACGGAAGATACGCTGGTGCTCGTCATGGAGCATGCCCAGCGGGAAAAGGTGCTGGAAAAATATGGGAGTGCCAGTCCCCGGAATGTATTCGTTCTCACAGAGATGGTCGGCGATGAGCTGGAAATCATAGACCCTTACGGTGGAACGCTTCAGACGTATGGCCTGTGTTATGAGACGATGCGCAAGACGATCCGGAAACTTGTAAATTTATTGAATGAAGGAGAATAAGAAAATGTCTAAAGTAGTAGTTATGGATCATCCGCTGATTCAGCATAAAATCGGAATTATCCGGAGAGAGGAAACCGGGGCGAAAGACTTTCGCACGCTTGTGGGCGAGATTGCGATGCTGATGTGCTATGAGGCGACCCGGGATTTAAAGCTTGCGGATGTTGAGATCAGGACACCGGTCTGTGAAGCTGCGGCAAAAGAGCTGAAAGGCAAAAAGCTTGCCGTTGTTCCGATTCTTCGCGCCGGACTTGGGATGGTGGACGGGATGCTGGCAATGATTCCGGCCGCAAAAGTGGGGCATATCGGCCTCTACCGTGATCCTGACACGCTGGCGCCGGTGGAATATTACTGCAAGCTCCCGGCGGACTGTGCGAACCGGGAAGTATTTGTCGTGGATCCGATGCTTGCAACCGGAGGATCTGCGGCTGCGGCGATCCAGATGCTGAAAGACAAAGGGGTGAAAAATATCCGCATGCTCTGTATCATTGCGGCGCCGGAAGGCGTGAAGAAGATGCAGGAGGTTCATCCCGATGTGGATATCTATATCGGAGCACTGGATGATCATCTGAACGAGCACGGCTATATCGTGCCAGGGCTAGGCGATGCCGGGGATCGCATTTTCGGAACGAAATAAGATGCCGGAGACCGAAAAAAGGAAGGCCATTGCAGATTTTGTCTGCGCGCCGTCAGGCGGCAGATCCGGGATGTGCAGAAATGAGGGCAGAAATGAGCGGAAAGAGAGAAGATTATATCAGCTGGG
>CANDFU010000353.1 GCA_947384095.1 uncultured Roseburia sp.
GCGGATCGGTCAGCTCGCGGAGACCATCGTCAAGGCGAGGGACCGGAAATTTATAATGGTTGCCGGACCCTCTTCGTCCGGAAAAACGACTTTTTCCCACCGGCTTGCAATCCAGCTTGCGGCGAAGGGGTTAAAACCGCATCCGTTTCCGCTGGATGATTACTATGTGGACCGCAGCCTGTGCCCGAAGGACGAGAACGGGGAATTTGATTTTGAGTGTCTGGAGTCGCTGGACGTGGAGCTTTTTAATCATGATATGAACGAGCTCTTATCCGGGAAGAGGGTCAATCTCCCGACGTTTAATTTCAAGACGGGGAAAAGGGAGTACAAAGAGCGCTACATGCAGCTTGGGCCGGAGGATGTGCTTGTCGTCGAGGGGATTCACGGGCTGAATGATAAGCTTTCCCACTCGCTTCCGGTGGAGAGCAAGTTTAAGATATACATCAGTGCGCTGACGCAGCTGAATATCGACGAGCACAATTACCTGCCGACGACGGACGGGAGGATGATCCGGCGTATCGTCAGGGACGCGCGGACGCGCGGTACTTCCGCCGGGGAGACGATTGCGATGTGGGATTCCGTGCGCCGGGGAGAGGAGCGCTACATTTTCCCGTTTCAGGAGGGGGCGGATGTGATGTTCAATTCCGCGCTGATTTACGAGCTGGCCGTTTTAAAACTCTACGCCGAGCCGCTTTTGTTTTCCATTGATAAGGAGAGGCCCGAGTATCTGGAGGCAAAGCGTCTGTTAAAATTTCTGGATTATTTTCTGCCGCTGCCTGGGGACGGGATCAGCCCTAATTCGATTATACGGGAATTTATCGGCGGGTCGTGTTTCCATGTATAGCATTTTCGCACTTGCGAAACAGGGACAAAAGAGGTATAGTAGAGAAAGGATAAGTAGGACAAATAATCGCGGCCCGGGCAAAAGCCCGGGGTGAGGAAAGTCCGGGCTTCACAGGGCAGGATGCCGGATAACGTCCGGTGGAGGCGACTCCAAGGATAGTGCAACAGAAATATACCGCCGCCTGGTTTATCCATGACGGTAAGGGTGGAAGGGCAGTGTAAGAGACTACCGCCTTTCTGGCAACAGAAGGGGCATATGTAAACCCCATCCGAAGCAAGACCGAATCAAAGCGTTTACGTGGCCCGCCAGCTTTCGGTAGGTCGCTTGAGATGGCTGGCGACAGCCATCCTAGATAGATGATTATTCGACTGCAGAGGCATTGCGCCCGCAGTCCGACATAACCCGGCTTATCGTCCTGCTTGTCCGTGTAATCTGTGGTGATAAGGAATCGCTTCGATCGGGGTTCCTTTTGGTCGATAGAAGAACAAGGGATATACCGGAGACAGAAAAAGCAGCGCTCTTTCTGTCTTTTCCTGTGCGCGCGGACACTCAGCTGAAGAATGCCGGCACGGCTGGCGGGTGTCCGGCGCCCGGGCAGGGGAAGGGAAATCTTTTCTGCCCGATATGCCGGGAGCGGGAGATAAACTGTCAGCCGGCGCAGGTGAGACAAGCGGAATAAGTCTGTGCGCGCACGTCCGGACTTATGGATGCGCAGACGACGTGGGCAGATATGAGGGTTATATGGAAGAGAATAAACTGGATTATATCAGGGAGATTGTGAGCAGGGCAGACAGTGCGGGTGCGTCGGACATTCATCTGGTGCCGGGAAACTGCGTGTTGTTCAGGGTTGACGGAAAATTAGTAAAGGCCTCGGAGGAAACGCTTCTCGCACCGGAAATCGGGCGGATGCTGGAGGGGATACTGGATAAGAGGCAGAGAGAGGCGCTGGAGGCGTCCGGGGAGACGGAGGCGGGGTATACGTTTGAGGGAATCGCGCGTGTCCGTGTCAGCGCATTCCGCCAGAACGGCGCGTATGCCATGGTCATGCGCCTGATCCCTTTACAGATTCCGGAGCCGAAGTCGCTGGGGATTCCGGAGTCTGTGATCGCCCTCATACTGAAACGGAAAGGCCTGGTCCTGGTGGCGGGAGAATCGGGGAGCGGAAAAACAACCACGCTTGCGTCGCTTGTGAGTGTGATCGCCAGAAATTATGCCAGATCCATCCTCCTGCTTGAAAGCCCTGCGGAATATTGTTACCCGAAGGGCGCCGGAGAGGTGATGCAGCGGGAAATCGGCGCAGACTGCTGTAGTACGGCCGCCGCGCTTGGCGCCGCCCTGCGCCAGGATCCGGATGTGATCGTGGCAGGGGAGCTCGGGGATGCGGAGACGATTTCCCTGGCTGTGAAGGCGGCGGAAACCGGCCATCTTGTTTTCGGGGCCCTGTGCGCGGAAAGCGCGGCGGCGGCCGTTTCCTCGCTGACGGCGGCATTCCCGCATGAAGGGCAGCAGCCGTTTCGGGAAAGGCTTGCCGGCGCGCTTTCCGGCGTGGCGGTGCAAAGGCTTCTTCCAAGGCAGAATGCGCGCGGCCGTGTGGCGGCGTTTGAGGTTCTTATTGCAAATACGGCCGTGCGCAGCCTGATCAGAGAGGGAAGTTTCAGTCAGATTTCCAATCTGATCATGAACGGAGAAAAAGACGGGATGCGTGCCATGGACGACGCGCTGTATGAGTTATATATGAAAAGCTGTATTTCCGCCGAGACAGCGGGTTCCTATGCGCAGGATCCGGTGGAAATGCGCCGCAAACTGAAGCTTTTTAAAATCTGACCGAAATCTAAAATGTTTCTTAAAAGAAAATAGATCGGTTGACAGTTTTTTTCCGAAGGCTTAACATAGGCGTTACAGGGCCGCATCTGACAGAGGCTTGGGAAAGGGATGGAAGCGATGAGAGAAA
>CANDFU010000354.1 GCA_947384095.1 uncultured Roseburia sp.
CACCAGACTCGGTGGCTATATTATGTTGTTTTCGATGGCGGCTTCCATGGTAAAAAAGCTGCCGCTCTCTCCCATGTTCTCACTGCTTGTCACCGGGATCACGGAAATTACAAACGGTATCAGCCTGCTGGGAAAAGCGCCGCTGGCCCCCGGCGTGCGCTATGTGCTCGCAATGGCCTTTACCGCGTTCGGAGGGCTCTCCGGCATCGCCCAGACGAGTTCCATGATCCGGGATACCGGCCTTTCACTGAAACGCTATTGCATCCTGAAATGTATCCTCGCCGCCGTCTCCGCCCTGCTCGCCGCAGGCAGCGTCCTACTGCTGGGACTCTGAGCGTCCCGGAATGCAGATGTCTGCTCCGCTCACAGCATATCCGAAGTGATCTCCAGCTTCGGAAGCTCGTCGTCGGAGCTCTCCGCATTTTTGGGAAGCGGCTCGTCGACGGACGGATTTAACTCTGCGCGGTTCGTCGTGACGACGTCCAGAAATCCCTGCAGGGTGCTTATATAGGATTCATGGCGTGCCTTTGCCGAATCGATCGAGTGGGATATGGTGCTCTCAAGATTTCGCAGGATATCATCGGTATACTGCATGGCTCCCATGCGGATATTGTTTGCATCATTCGTCGCGTTGTCTAAAATCTCCTGCGCCTGCCTGGTTGCAATCATGACGACCTCATTCGCCTGGGCATATGCCTGCTGCATAATCTGGTGCTCGCTGACCAGCTTATCCGTCTGCACCTGGGCCTGGGCGATAATGGAATCCGCCTTCGCCTGGGCGTCCGCCAGGATCGCCTCCTTATTGCTGATGATTCTCTGGTAGCGCTTGATCTCTTCCGGCGTCTTTACGCGGAGCTGATTCAGGAGTTCTTCGATCTGTTCCCTGTTCACAATAATTTTGGACGGGGAAAATGCCTGCGACTTGCAACTATCTATGTATTCTTCGATTTCCTCAATAATCTGTTCAATTCTGCTTGCCATAAAATCCTCCATGCCGGAGCCGGTCCTGCGAAGGCTCCGCGCCCGAAACGCCAGATTTCGGGCTGCGATTCAGATTTGCGGCTCCGACACAAATCTGGGTGCGAAAAGGAAACTGCCAGACTTCATTTTCACACGAACAACCCTTCTTTATAAAATGCTGTCATGACTGCCGTTTTATCCCATATCTCTCATATATTCTGTCAATAAACTGCGCCGGAACAAACTTTGATATATCACCGCCGTAGGATGCAAACTCTTTTACAATTGTAGAACTTAAATACGAATATTGCAGGCTCGTAGTCAGAAATATGGTTTCCACATTCGGGTTTTCCACATGGTTTGTCTGCGCGATCTGCAGTTCATATTCGAAATCCGTCACAGCCCTTAAGCCTCTCACAATGATTGTGGCCCCGATTTTATCCATATAGTCCACCAGAAGCCCGTCAAAAAAAGACACTGTCACATTCGGCATCGGGCCTGTCATCTCTTTAATCATACTAACACGTTCCTCAAGAGAAAACAATGAATTTTTTGCACTGTTGTGCAGTACGCCGACGACCAGCTCGTCCACAATTTTCGACGAGCGCATGATAATATCGACATGCCCTAAGGTCAGCGGGTCAAAACTTCCGGGGTAAATTGCTTTTTTCATATCATTCCTCCATGCCAGAGCCATCCCCCTGGAGAGATGCGTCTGGTTTTATCCTGTGTGGCTCCCGCCGCCGTTCCCGGCCATCTCCGTGCATGAAAGGAATGACTGGAGCCTTCCGGACCCATCTTCACACTTCTTTTTGTGCGATATCCTTGCCGAAAAAGGCATGCGCATTGGTTCTGTATGTCTTTAACCGCTTTAAAATCAGCCCTGTCCCGTCCAGATAAGAAAAGTCCGCCTTCTTGGCGACTTCCGCAATGATCATCGTCTCCTCCGTCACCAGCCGGGAAGCAGCCAGATACAGGAGCACATCCCGCTCCATCTGCCGGTCATAGGGCGGATCCATAAAAATCAGATCAAACTGATATTTTCCCTCCATGGAGCGCAGCGCGCCCATCACATCGGAACGGTACACCCTGGTCTGTTCCCCGAATTTTGTAAAACGGATGTTTTCCTCAATGCACGCCAGCGCTTTTTTATCATTTTCGACAAATACCGCCTCACGCGCCCCACGGCTCACCGCCTCCAGCCCGATCTGGCCGCTCCCTGCAAACAGATCCAGGAAACGGCTCCCCGGCACTTCCATCTGTATAATATTAAACAGCGTCTCCTTGATCCGGTCCGTCGTCGGTCTGGTGTCTGTCCCCGCTACCGTCTTAAGCGGCAGGCTTCTCGCTGTTCCCGCAATTATTCTCATTCTGTTTCCTCCAGACATTTTATCAAAAGCCGAAGCGCTTCTTCCGCCGCCGCCGTACGCACCGCCATCCGGTCTCCCTGAAAACGGTGCCGCTTCACCACCGTTTTCCCATTCAGAAAGCAGCCGATATACACCAGGCCGACCGGGCATTCTTTTGTGCCGCCGTCCGGCCCCGCGACCCCGGTCACGGAAAGGGCCGCGTCGCATCCGGCCGTACGCGCAGCCGACTCCGCCATATCCTCCGCCGTCTGGCTGCTGACGACGCCATAAGTCTTTATCGTATCCGGATTAACATGAATCATCTTCACTTTTGCCGCATCGGAGTAGGTCACATACCCCTCCTCGAAAAACTCCGAGACGCCCGGCACATTGACAAGCATCGACGCGATCATGCCGCCGGTGGCCGACTCCGCCGTCGAGATCGGAAGAGCGTCGTGTAGGGAAAGAGTGTAGGTTATAGTGTAG
>CANDFU010000355.1 GCA_947384095.1 uncultured Roseburia sp.
CCGCGGGAGTCCCGATACAGATATCGGGATATCCTTCTTCTGCTGCCGCAAGCGTGGTTTCCTGCCGGGAACCGCACAAAAAAGCTTCGACCGCGATAAAACGGGCCGAAAGGTATGCGACAATCAAGGCAAAAATACAGATAATGATATCAAGAACTCTTTTCATGTGTTCCACCTGTTCCATATTTTATTTTCCACTCATTCAGCAGGCCGGCAAACGGCTCATAGGAAAAAAGGTAGCGGCCTCTGAAATCTTCCGAACCTCTGACGAGAAGAAAGTCAGTGAAATCCACCTGCTTTTTGCCGCAGACTCCGCACCGGTAAATGGCCGCTCTCACGGCACGCTGGCCGGAGGGAATGTCGTCCAGAGAGGCGATCGGTTTCAGGTTGTGAAGCAGGAAATGCTCAGCGTTTTCATAGGTATCGCCAAAGAAAACCGGCAACAGAAACAGATAGGGCTCAGTCTCGGCTTTGTACATTTTTCCATGGCATTGCGGGCACTGTGCCGTCCCGTGCGCGGCGTGGATGATAAGAACGATAAGATGGATAAAAAACCAGGCTACGCCGGTCAGTGCGATCACAGCCATTGCTTCCGGAAGATAGTACAGCCATCCCATCAGCGCCCTCCTCCCGCGCGCCGGCTGCCCGCGCTCATCTTTGCCTCCGCAAGCAGTGCGACAAAGGTATCTGCCTTGGAAATGGCTTCTGCCCCTTCACGGGATTTTGCAGTTATGATTTTGTTTGAAATCAAGGTGGGCATGGAAATCTTTTTTCCGTCCAGGCGAAATTCGAACCGATATCCCGACATGGCCGAACCTGCGCTTCGAATGCTGTCGATTCTGGATGCAGAAAAAATCTGTACCTCGAAGGGGTTATATGCGGATATAAAACCGATCATGCCCTGCTCTGTGTCTATGTAGAGGACGCCGCCGCGGCTCTCAAAAGAACTGTTGAAGTGGTAGGGCAGATCCGGAACCTGCTTTTTTGTTTTCTTCACGAAATGTCCCAGAAATCCGCCCCATGCAATGGACATCAGAATCCAGAGCCTGACGACAAATGCTGCAACTGCAGACATTGTGAGCGCCACTGTGAGATCAAAATCTCCCATCACAAATGTGATCACAAAGCCGATTACAAGAGGCAGTATTAAGGCAATCCCCAGCACAATCAGCAGATAAGAGCGTCCTATCCGCACAAATCGTTCTGTTTCTCTTGTTTCCATAAAAAACTCTCCTTTTTACAAATTCCGTTCTTTATTATAACGCGGACAATACAAAAAGAAAAGGTATTTCCTGTAATTATACATTTTTAACAAAAAACAAACGCCAATTTTGTGGATGATTTTGAATGAAAATGATTGACTTTGACTGAATCTGAAAGTATTATAAGAAGTATGAAGTGACGGGTTCTGAATGAATATAATTGGATCTGGAGGTGATCGCTTGCTGACAGAAGAGAGGTTTACAAAAATTCTTGAAATCATCAACAGTACAGGGAGTGTGACGGTACAAAATCTGATGGCTGAACTTGACGCTTCTGAATCTACGGTGCGAAGAGATCTGACTGCTCTGGATGCGGACGGGCGGTTGACAAAGGTACACGGTGGGGCGGTATCGAAAAATATGGTATACCGGACCAGCGACGATGAGGTAGGACACCGGAAAGAACAGAACCGTGAGGCGAAAGACCGGATCGGCAGATATGCGGCGGGACTGATCCGGGAAAATGATTTTGTCTATCTTGACGCGGGGACGACGACGGAGCGGCTGATTGAGTATGTGGCGGGCAGAAATGTGACATTTGTCACAAATGCGGTTACGCATGCGAGGCAGCTGGCGCAGTATGGGCACACGGTTTATCTTCTGGGAGGAGAATTTAAAGCGGTGACGGAGGCCATTGTCGGGGAAGAAGCGCTGGAAGCGCTGGAGAAATACAATTTTACAAAAGGATTCTGGGGGACGAACGGCGTCAGCCTTCAGAAAGGTTTTTCCACGCCGGAGCCAAAAGAAGCGATGGTGAAGAAACGGTCCATGAGAGGGTGCATGGAGCGCTATATCCTCGCAGATGCGAGTAAATTCAATCAGATTTCCAGTATCACATTCGCCTCGTTTGACAGTGCCGTGGTGATTACAACCGGGCTGAACGAGGCGGCGTATCAGAAGTGCGAGAATATTATCAACATATAAGAGTATGGCGTCGGAAAGGTGCGTCTGACACCCCGATCCATATAATAAATCAAAATAGGACAAATGGCATAAGTGAAGTCTTGTCGGGAGTGCTTCTTGGTGGTATGATATCTTATAGACACGGATGGACTGATCCGGCTGTGGGAAACCCGCTTATGTATCTTGCGGCACTGGCGAAAAGTTCGGCAGTGGGGTGTATCTTGCCCGGCGTTCTGAAAAAAGATGTTAAATGAAACTTTAACAAATAATTTAAGTAAAGGAGTAGCAGACATGAAGGAATTTAAGTATGTAGTGAAGGATCAGGAGGGAATCCATGCGAGACCGGCGGGGTTATTCGTCAAGGAAGCGGCAACGTTTCCCTGCGCGGTTAAGATCTGCAAGGGCGACAAGGAGGCAGACGCAAAACGTATCTTCGGAGTCATGGGACTTGGTGTAAAATGCGGAGAAGAAATCACGATCAGAACAGACGGTGAGAATGAAGAAGAAGCAATAGCGAAGCTTAGCAAATTCCTGGAAGAAAATCTGTAATACAAAAGAAGGGTTTTATGGGCATGCGTCTGCGGACGCATGCCTTCCGGGCATCCGGGCGCCGCAGAATTACG
>CANDFU010000356.1 GCA_947384095.1 uncultured Roseburia sp.
ACACCTCGATCGCCTCTCTCTTTTCTGCGGGCAGAGTATCCAGCCAGCCCCAGGTATTAAAAGAATTGTAATAGGCAAACGCTTTCACGTCATATCCCTTTTCCAGCAGACTCTCCGTCAGATGACTTCCGATAAAACCGTCCGCCCCCGTCACTAATACTTTTTTCATTTCACACCATCCTCCTATGCCAAAGCCGGTTTTCCCTTATTCCGATTTCAGGTTTAATTTTTCTTCCATACGGCGCATCTCTTCCATTTCTCCCATATCCAGAAAAGAATCTTCACTGATCGGGTACATACCCACTTTCCTCCCCTTGGCAAGAAGCTGTTCCGTCAGATCTGTCATATGAAAGAAGGTATCCCCTGGAATCTCTGTGAGCAGGCCGGGATTTAATATGTACATTCCTGTGTTTACAAAATAAGAAAGACGGGGTTTTTCTTCCATGCATTCCACCGCCCCGTTTTCCCGTGAATGAATCACGCCGTACGGTACGACAATATTTTTCAGCGCCGTCACGATCGTCAGCTCGTTTTCCGCCTCCCGGTGATAGCGGTAGATATCCCCATAATCCGCCCGGATGAGAATATCGCAATTTGTGACAATAAACGGTCTGTCAAACTGCTCTTCAATCAGCCCCAGGCTCCCCGCGGTGCCCAGCGGCTTTTCCTCCTCCACATAACAGATCTTATAATCCGCCGACAGCTCCGAAAAATAGGATTTGATCATACTTTTGCGGTAATTTACCGTCGCATAAAAATTACTGACGCCAAAATCACAAAACCGGTTTACAATGCGCTCCATAATCGGAATATCTCCAATCGGGATCAGCGGCTTGGGAAGAATCTTGGTGTAGGGATAAAGCCTTGTCCCTTTTCCGCCCGCCATAATGACGACAGGAACCCCCTTAAGCGTTGTATCGGGTTCCGACACGGCAGCCGCCGCGTCCTCCCGGAATAAAATATCCGTGATCACCCTTTTGGAATTGATCACCGGAAGCGCCGTGATCAGACATTTTTTCATATACTCCCCTGCCGTCGCAATTTCCTTGCGGCAGATGGCCTTCGGCTCCGGATTCATCACCTGTCCGACCCTGCCCCGCAGTTCGCCGGTCCGTATCAGCCATCTGCGGATATCTCCGTCCGTGACCACGCCGATCAGCCTCCCCGCATCGTCTTTTACGAACAGAATCCCCCTTGTGTTGCCGTCTATCTTCTGCATCGCCTCCACAATCGTGCCGTCCGCAGAAATAAGAAATCGCATCAATTGTTCCGTCTTCATGAGACAACCTCCCTGTTTCCTGCTTATCATCCATGATAAGTCCTGAATACTCTGATTCTTTTATGTTACAACAAAGTCTCTCCTTTTAAAATACCATATTTCCCTTTTCCATCATTTGCCGTAACCGCAGCTTCAGGGAATAATGAGCCTTCGCCTTTTCATATCCATTCCGCGCGATCTCTCTGCGCTCCGTCTCATGCTCCAGATAATAACCGATTTTATCGAGCAGCTCCGCTTCACTGGCAAACGTCTCTATCTCACGCCCGATCTCAAAATACTCGGGGATTTCCGTCTGATAATTTGTCAGCACAAACCCGCCCGCGCCAAGGATATCCCAGATCCTGAGCGGTAATCCCGTCCGGATTGGCTTTGACGTAAAATTAAGATTAATTTTCGACAGACGAAAAATCTTCGGCATCTCCGTCATCGTCCTGGCCAGCCCCCTGCAGGACGCCAGCGGAAGCGCCGACGTATCGCTTCCCGTATACAGATCCAGCGCATACCGCTCTGAAACCGCAGCCAGGAGCCGCAGCCGCTCCTGCTCCGTCACCTTATTGCCGAGATAAAGATGCGCCATCGCCGCTCTCTCATTGCGATTGGCACGTTCCGGAAAACGATAAAAAGGAACCCGTTGTTTAAAATCTGCCAGAATCGTGTCCGTAATACACTCTTCAAGAAAATTGTATCCATATACCTTAAGCTGTGCCTCAATCACACCGTCCAGGTATCCCTTCAGATACGTCTCGTCATCTTTTAAACGGTTGTAAGGGCACTTTTCCGTATACAGGGAGCCGACAAAAGAGACATCCGCCGAAAATCTCTTTTTTTCCTCCTCCGTTATGGACGCCGTCACCGCGTCCACACGGGCATAATTGGCTCCCAGCGGAAGATAAAATATATTTTCGGGATTTTCCGGTGCAAACTCTTCATACATGGCATAGTCAAACAGAAAAATCCGGTTCCAGCGATTCCTTATGGAATGTGAATAAAGCTCCATAACCGGGCTATCCACAATCCAGCAAAAATAAGGTGTTTTAAAAATATTGCAGACTTCCGATACCACAGGGAAAAAATTGATACTAAATACCATGTCAAACCGTTTTCGCTTTAAAGCTTCGCTGACCAGTTCCATACACCGCCTCGGGGAAATGTCTTTATCTGCCATCTCCTCCGTAATCTCATGTACCGTGTGTCCCATTCCGGTAAATAAATCGATGATATCCGGTTCACAGATACTGTTGTAGCGGTAACATAATACATTCATCGTTCTCTCCTTCGTGCAGATTCTTCTCAGCATTTTTCCTTTTGATCATCAGCGGGGAACTTCTCCTGCACCTTTCTCACCAAGCAGTCTTTTCAGAAGATACGACCGGTTGTTGATAAACATTTCCGTCACCTGGTAGCTCTCCGTCTCCTCATAAGCGACCGGAGAAACCGCTTCCCCGTCAAAAGAAAGGATCTCCGCCTCAGCCAACGCTCTTTTGAATTTTCACCAGCAAAAGGACC
>CANDFU010000357.1 GCA_947384095.1 uncultured Roseburia sp.
GAAGCATACGTTTTATGTGGATAATATTTACGTCTACAAGCCGCTGCCGAGCGTGCGCGTGATGTACTATATGGATGTCGATTTCTATCGCTATTATATCGGGCGGGAAGATCAGTCTGTCAACGAGAAGGTGATGATCGGAAGGATTGACCAGCAGATCAGAGTCAATAAGATCATGATCGATGAGTTTGATCTGTGGAAGATTCAGAACCGCAGGCTGCGGCATTATATGTTTAATTATCTTGAAATTATCACGGTGATTTCGACGATTATGCTCATCCGTTCCGGGACGCCGGAAAATCTGGAGAAAAAACGGGAGCTCTGGAAGTACATAAAAAACAGAGATATCCGGCTGTTCCATCATCTCAGGGCAGGAATCATGGGCAATGCGATGAATCTGCCGGGCAAGAGCGGCAGGAAGATTTGTGTGGCGGCTTATAAACTGTCGCAGAAAGTGGTCGGATTTAATTAAAAGAACAGGTACTCGAAAAAGCGCCATGCCGCGATTGCGGCATGGCGCATGCTGTCTTTCTATCTGCCGGAGGCAGTGTGAGGACCGGGAAGCTGTGTTTTGTTGAAAAGAGCCGTTTTGATGTCATACAGCTTCTGCGACAAATCCACATAGATTTCCTGCGGGTTGACGAAGCGCTTCGTCTCATCCCAGATGGTATCTTTTTCCCTGGCACAGATATCCCTGATTTCCATCACGTCCGGAGAGTGGTAGACGGTTTCCCCGTTTTTTATGACGGGAATGAGCATTTCGCGCAGGGTGTAACTGCCGCCGGAAAGCGTTGTCTTTTTCCACGGGGCGTTGGGGTCAAAAAGCTTTAAATCGTCTCTTTCATCAAAAATCTCGTCACAGAGACAGATCAGGTCGGCTTTGATTTTTCCGGTGGTTTTGTCATAGACGCGGTAAAACGTTTTGTTTCCGGGGTTTGTGACTTTTTCCACGTTTTCGGAGAGCTTGATTTTGGGCTGGAACACGCCGTTTTCATCAAGGATGGCGGAGAGCTTGTACACGCCACCGAACGCAGGGTTATCCTTTGCGGTGATCAGGTTTGTGCCCACGCCCCAGGAGGTGATCGCTGCGCCCTGCAGCTTCAGGCTCTCGATCAGGTATTCGTCGAGATCGTTAGAAGCGGAGATGACGGCGTCGGGAAAACCGGCGGCATCCAGCATTTTCCGCGCCTGTTTGGAGAGATACGCGAGATCGCCGCTGTCCATGCGGATGCCGTAATAAGTCAGGGCAGTCCCGGCCGCGCGCATTTCGGAGAAAACACGGATGGCGTTGGGGATCCCCGATTTCAGCGTGTCATAGGTATCCACAAGAAGGATGCAGGCGTCGGGGTAGAGGGACGCGTATGTCCGGAAGGCCGTGTATTCATCTGCAAAGCTCATGATCCAGCTGTGCGCATGTGTTCCGAGCACCGGGATATCAAACATCTGTCCGGCAAGGACGTTGGAGGTCCCGCGGCATCCGCCGATGACGGCGGCTCTCGCCCCGTATACGCCGGCGTCGGGGCCCTGGGCCCTGCGCAGACCAAATTCCATCACGCCGTCGCCCTGCGCTGCGTAGCAGACGCGCGCAGCCTTCGTGGCGATCAGAGACTGATGGTTGATCATGTTTAACACGGCGGTTTCGATGAGCTGTGCTTCCATGATCGGCGCGATGACTTTGACGAGCGGTTCCCTGGGGAAAATCAGACTTCCCTCGGGCACGGCATAGATATCGCCGGAGAAACGGAAGGAAGACAGATAATCCAGGAAGTCATCGTCAAACAGGTAAAGGCTGCGCAGGTACCGGAGTTCGTCGGGGCCGAAATGAAGCCGTTCAATGTAGTCAATGATCTGCGCGAGGCCTGCGCAGACGGAATAGCCGCCGTCGCATGGGTTATTGCGATAGAAGGCGTCAAAGATGACAATGTCGCGGTTTTCGTTTTTAAAATAGCCCTGCATCATAGTGAGTTCATACAGGTCGGTCAGTAAGGTCAGATTTAACGTACTCATGATTTTTTGGAACCGGTCAAGGGTTCCGTCCTTTCTTAGTTTCCTTTTATTATATCATGATGAGGGTTAAAAAGCATTGTGAAAATGGAAAAAAAGATTTATATTAGGGGCAGGCAGTTACACGGAGTAAGATGGGAATGGAGGATTTATATGCGGGGAGAAATTGCGATGGGATTGTTTGAGGAAGGATATAGCTGTGCGCAGGCGGTATTTCTTGCGTTTGAAGATCTGCACGGGCTGGACAGGAAGACGGCGGCGCGGCTCGCCTCGTCGTTTGGCGGAGGCATGGGAAGATTAAGAGAAGTCTGCGGCGCCGTGACGGGGATGTTTCTGACTGCCGGATTTCTCTGCGGTTATGATGATCCCCGGGCGAAGGAGGAGAAGGCAGGGCATTATGCACGGATCCAGGAGCTGGCAAGGGCATTTGAGGCGGAAAACGGCTCGATCGTGTGCCGGGAGCTTCTGGGGCTTTCTGTAAAGCGGGAGGCGCCCACGCCGCAGGAGAGGACGGCGGAGTATTACAGGAAGCGGCCGTGTAAGCAGCTTATCGGGCAGGCGGCGGAAATACTGGAACAATATATACTGGAACATCCGGAGGCCGTGCGCGCCGGAAGTGAAGCAGGAGCATCCGCGTGCCGGGAGTGAGGGACGCCGCACGGCGGGAGCGGCAGTTGTTAAGAAAAGTATAAGAATTTCAGGGCGTAATCTTTCTTGTAATAAATTTAGTGCTTTGTTAAAATAAAAGAGTACAGATCGGAAGAGCGTCGTGTAGGGA
>CANDFU010000358.1 GCA_947384095.1 uncultured Roseburia sp.
ATCATCAGAAGAGTAAAGAGAGGGCAGTATGAGCTGATAAAAGAAGAATATTGTTTTAATTTAAGGCGAGAAAAAGGCGAGCTGGATTCGGATATGGCGGCGTATGATACCTGTATGCTTCCATATGTAAAAGAGCTGGGAGGGAATTTACAGGAAATATGGAGCTATGCTTTCAGTGAGATGATCAATAATGCGATCGACCACTCTCTCTCGGAAAATGTGCATGTGATGATCTCAAAAGATTATCTGAACACCATGGTTGAGATCGCGGATGAAGGAGTAGGTATCTTTGAGAAAATAAAGGAATATTTTAGATTTTCGTCAATAGATGAAGCAATCTGTGAACTGATGAAAGGAAAATTGACAACAGATCCGGAGAACCATTCGGGGGAGGGGATTTTTTTCAGTTCGAAAATGATGGACAGTTTTTTTATACTTTCCGGCGGCAAAGTATTTACGAACAATAAATTTGATGATGGTGAAATTACAGATATTTCCGGGGAAACAGGACCTGGTACAAAGGTTGTGATGTCGCTGTCAAATTTTTCAGAAAAAACGCCTCAGGAGATTTTTGATTTTTATACAAATGATGACGGTGGATTTACAAAGACGACAATACCCCTGAAAAATATTTTCAGCGCCTCTCCGGTATCGAGATCGCAGGCGAAGAGAGTATGCAACAGACTGGACAGATTTAAAGAAGTCATTCTGGACTTTGAAGGGTTAAACTGGATGGGGCAGGGATTCGCACATCAGATATTTGTTGTCTTTGCGAGGGAAAATCCTGAAATACGTTTGGTGCCGGTGCATATGGGAGAGGATGTGGAGAAGATGTACCGTCATGTGACGGCGGAGAGCATGGACGGAAAATCAAAAGCATAGAAGAGCAGGAAATTGCACCCGGCAGCCCGCTGCACGTTACCCCGGCAGCCGGCTCCGCCAGGTTTCCTCACGTCACATGGAAGGTTCTGCTTAGTGCTGCTTTGTTCCCAACCTGACACGGTTCACAGATTTCCATTGCGCAAGACCCGAACTTCATCGCTGCTTGCCGGGGGCAGCTGCAACAGGCTGCCCGATGCAATTATGTTTTTCAGTATAGGGGGTTTTGACAAAAAAGTCAAGGGGCGTAAAATTTGCGGCGGTGGGTACAATATCGTAATACTTCAAAGAATATTGAAAAATTATTGAAGCAATATTGAAGTTGACATTGAAGTAATATTGAAGTAATATTGAAGTTGACATTGAAACAATTAAAACATGATCCGAGGTGGCGTATATGTTTCTGGAAGAGATTATAACGGATACACAGCTTGAAAATGAAAAGGTTGAATGTAAGAGCAGGCTGAACCGGGACGATATAGTGGGCTGGCTCAAGACGATAGCAGGTTTTGCAAATGCATCAGGCGGGGATTTCTATATCGGAGTAGAAGATAAAACCAATAAACTGATCGGTTTTGACCGAAGCGAAGCTGATAATGAGCGAAATTATTTTAATAATCAGGTAAACGAGCATCTTGTTCCGCGGCCCCAGATGAAGCTGTCGTTTATTCGCTATGAAATAAAGGGGAAAGAGCGATTTGTCATCCGAATACAGATACCGGAATCGTCGATCAAACCGATTATTTTGAAATATAAAAATATTCCCTCTATTTTTATGAGAAGAGACGGCTTTACAAATGGAGCAACATACGAAGAGATTATAGAGATGAGTGTGAAGAGCAAAAATGCCCAGTATGATGTCCTTTTTTCCGATATTCCGTATGAGGCAGAAAATTTTAAGGAGCTGCGTGAATTTTATGCTGCGCATAATGCCGGAAAAGAATTGACGGAGAAAGCATTGCAGTCGCTGGGATTTTATGATGAAGAGAAAATGCTTGCAAACGGTGCGGTGCTTTTTGGGGACGGTTACAGTGGCGGAAAAACAGAAGTACAGTGTTCGGTTTTTTCAGGATTCAATAAGGGAAGCGAGCGAATCGTAACAATCAATCGTTTTAACGGAAATATTATTTCTTCCATAAACTATATCATGGAATTTGTCGACCAGAGAATGAATCATTCCATGATCAAACTGGGAGATACAAGAAAAAATATCGATGCATACCCGAAGAGGGCGTTGTTTGAAGGTGTGATCAATGCGGTTGCACACAGGGATTATTTTCTGGACGGAACGCAGATACAGATCGATATGTTTAAGGATCGGCTGGAGATCTCGTCGCCCGGAGGATTTTACAGAGGAGAAAAGATCGGAAAAACGTACGACTTGTCCGGCATTATTTCCAAGAGAAGAAATGAACTGATCGCCGGCATTCTGGTGAGCTGTAATGTCATGGAAGCTGCGGGAACAGGTTTTGATAAAATAATGGAAGAGTATCATGGGGCAGAAGGCGCTCACCGCCCTTACATTTATTCCGCGTCCGACCATTTTACGCTCGTACTGCCGGATCTGACCTATGAGGAGGGAGTGACGGATAGCAGGCTGCCCGTACTGGAATTTGTTCCGGTTCCCGGAGGGACGGATTATGATAACAAAGTATTGTCATTTTGCTATTATTATGCGCGTAAGGCGGCGGAGATAGCGGAGTATCTTCATATAAGCGATTCGACATATTTCCGAAAACAGGTGCTGGAAAATCTTGTGACAGAAAATTACCTGATAAAGGATAAACTTTCAAGGGCCGCATACTACAAGACAAATCCGGATATGGTGGAATTGAGATGACCGGATTTCCCAAAATCAGGCGTTTTTCCAGAAAAGAAT
>CANDFU010000359.1 GCA_947384095.1 uncultured Roseburia sp.
AATCCGTCCCATCTCGATTTCTTTGCCGTAAGCCTCCCTGATGGAACCAGCAATCGGATGATTGGAATAACCCTCTCCCAGCGCCGCATATTCCAGCAGCATCTCCCGGCTACAGCCCTGCGGGAACATCTCTGTGACTTTAAATTCTCCTTTTGTCAGCGTGCCTGTCTTGTCAAAAACAATAGTCGTCATCTCCGCAACGGCCTCAAGGAAATTGCTCCCTTTTACCAGCACTCCGATACGCGACGCCGCTCCGATACCGCCGAAAAAGCCGAGCGGGACCGAAATCACAAGCGCACACGGACAGGAAATCACCAGAAAGATACACGCCCTCTGAATCCAGCTCCCCCAGCCGCCTCCGAGAATAAGCGGAGGCAGCACGGCGAGAATGACGGCTCCGATCGTCACGGCGGGGGTATAATACCTGGCAAACCGCGTTATAAAATTCTCCACTTTTGCTTTCTTACTGCTGGCGTTTTCAACCAGCTCAAGGATTTTCGCCACTGTGGAATCGTCAAATTCCTTTGTGGTCCGCACTCTTAGCGTGCCGCTCCCATTGATGCATCCGCTGATCACCTCGTCTCCCGGAGACGCCTTTCGCGGAACCGATTCTCCCGTCAGCGCCGCCGTGTCAATCAGGGATGTGCCCTCGATCACCCGCCCGTCCAGCGGAATCCGCTCGCCGGGCTTAACCACTATCGTGCTTCCGACTTCCACGTCGTCCGGATCGACCTGTACCAGCTCACCTTCTCGCTCGATATTGGCATACTCCGGGCAGATATCCATCATGTCCGAGATGGACTGGCGCGATTTTCCGACAGCATAATTCTGGAAGAGCTCGCCCACCTGGTAAAAAAGCATGACGGCCACGCCCTCTGAATATTCGCCCACGGCAAACGCCCCGAATGTGGCGATCATCATCAGGAAGTTCTCATCAAACACCTGCCCATGACTGATATTGCGCGCCGCTTTATAGATAATATCATAACCGACAATCAGATATGGAAGAAGGTACGCCGCAAACAGCGCCCAGATCCCCTCCAACCGTTCCAGCAGCCCCATATGTTCACAGAGAAAGAGACCCGCAAACAGGAAAAATGCGGCCAGAATACGGAACAGCATTTTTTTCTGTTTTTTTGTCATATTCATCCCCCATATATCTACATCAGAATCTTACAGTCCGGCTCCACCTTCGCACACGCCGCCGCTACCTGCCGCATAATCTCATCAAACTGTCCGTCGTCCGCGTCGATCGTCATCTTCTGCGTCATAAAACTCACATTCGCGTCGTTTACACCCGGAATCTTTTTGATGGCATCCTCCATTTTAGCCGCACAATTTGCACAATCCAGATCCTGCAGTTTAAATTTTTTCTTCATATCCGTTTTCCTCTCTTTTCTTTCCTTTTTTCGATTATTCTCTGATATGCTCGCTGCCCTGCGCGATAATGGTTCTCACATGTCCGTCCGCAAGCGAATAAAAAACCGATTTCCCCTCTCTTCTGCTGCTCACCAGCTTCGCCTGCTTCAGGATCTTAAGCTGATGGGAAATGGCCGACTGCGTCATCTGAAGCGCCTGCGCCAGATCACACACGCACACCTCCGCCTCAAAGAGAACGAACAGAATCCGAATCCGGGTAGAATCGCCAAATACCTTAAAAAGCTCCGCCAGATCATACAGCTCTTCCTCCCCCGGCAACTTCTCGCGAACGGCTTTTAACAGCTCTTCATGAACCTCGGTTGTCTCACAGCACTCTATCTCATTTACCGGCAACAGACCACCTTCCTTTCCGAAAACGGAATCCCCCGTCCCCCTGCAATGCCTTTTTGAATTTATATGTTTTATCATATGAGCAATTGTTCATATATCTATCATACTCTTCCCTTCAGCATCTGTCAACCTCTTTTTTCTTATAATACAACGCCCCGGCAAGATCCGCCAGTCCCCAGCCGATCGGGACCGACCACCAGATCCCCATGACGCCGACCGCCGGAATCTGCGAAAGCATATAGGACAAGGCGACGCGGGTTCCCAGTGAGATCACCGTCAGCACCACCGACATCCCGGGCCTTCCGAGCGCCCTGTATAGTCCGTAAAACAAAAACAGGCAGCCGATGCCACAGTAAAACGGCGCGATCGTATGCAGATAGCGCACGCCCGCATCGACAATCTCCGTCTCCCCTGCATCGATAAAGACAAGCATCAGCGGTTTCGCCAGGAAGAAAAGAACCAGCGATGCAGACAGACAATAGGAAACACTCGTGGCCACACCGCACCGTATCCCTTTTGTGATCCGCTCCTCCTCTCCCGCCCCCGCGTTCTGGGCTATAAACGTAGAAAACGCGTTTCCATATTCCTGTGCAGGCATATAGGCAAACGAATCGATTTTTACCCCCGCCGCAAACGCCGCCATGACAACCGTCCCAAAGCGGTTGACCAGCCCCTGCACCATAAGAATGCCGAGATTCATCACAGACTGCTGCAGACATGTCAGGACAGAATAATTTGCAATCTCCTTAACGCTCTCTTTTCTGATCCGAAAATGGCGGAAGGCGTTCCGCATATCTTTGCTTCTGACGAGTACATAAACTGCAATCCCGAATCCCGCGATATACTGCGAGATCACCGTCGCAGCGGCGGCGCCCCACGTTCCGCGGCCAAGCTTCGCGACAAACAACAGATCCAGCACAATATTGAGCACCGTGGAAACTCCGAGAAAGTACAGCGGCACGACAGAATTTCCGACGGCTTTCAG
>CANDFU010000360.1 GCA_947384095.1 uncultured Roseburia sp.
CTACACTATAACCTACACTCTTTCCCTACACGACGCTCTTCCGATCTCTCCGCGGACGCAGCGGAGATGTTCCTTTCTGAGCCGCTTTTGCTGCCGGTCGAGATCGGCGGCCAGGGCCTTCATTTCTGAGTCCATGGTGGAAATACTGATTCCCACGTTCGTATCTTCCGTCAGGCATGCGGCAGACGCGATGCGAAGTTCTTTCGCCGCCGCGCGCAGGGACAAAACTTTGAGCAGGAGAAGGAGGGCGGCGACGGATGAAAGCGCGCACAGGGCGCCAAGAAAAAGGATCACAGGGAGCCCTCCGGCCTTACAGGCCGTAAACCGCCGTGTATTTTTCCGTAAAATAGCGGATCAGCGGTTTTGCGGAGACTTCTTTTCTGCAGACATTTCTGATCACTTCCGCCGGGAGACGGGTGCTGCCGTATTGGTGAATCTTTTCGTTGAGCCATTTTGTGATCTCTCCGATCCGGCCGTCCGCCAGGAGCGAATCAATGGAGCCGAGCTCTTCCTCCAGAGCTTCCAGGAACATGCCGTCATAGATGCTGCCGAGCAGATAGGACGGGAAATAACCGAAAGAACCGTCCGACCAGTGCATATCCTGCAGGATGCCCTCTGCGTCGCTGGCGGGGGTGATCTGTAAATATTCCTGCATCTTCTGGTTCCAGAGGGCCGGAAGGTCTTCCACGGTTATACCGTCGCGGAAAATGGCCTTTTCCATCTCATAGCGCAGAATGATGTGCATGCAGTAGGTGACTTCGTCCGCTTCGGTGCGGATCATGCTGTTGCGCACGTGGTTGATCTCACGGTAAAACTCGTCCGGCGAAACCTTCTGGAGCTGCGGCAGCAGTGTTTTTAACTTGTCATAGACCGGAATCCAGAAATTTTTGTTCCGGCCGAGGATGTTTTCATAAAACCGCGACTGGCTCTCGTGGACGCCCATATAAGTGCAGCTTCCGGCTACGGTGCCGTCGTACTCCGGATTGATGTTCTGTTCAAAGATCGCGTGGCCGCCCTCGTGGATGGCGGAAAAGATGGCGCTCAGCGGTTCGCGCTCGTGGAAATGGTTAGTCACGCGCACGTCCTTCGAGCAGAAATTAAGCGTGAACGGGTGTTCTGTCTCCCCGACTGTTCCGGCGTCCCTGCGGAAACCGATGTAGTCTAACAGCATCCGCTGCACCTTTCTCTGTGCGTCCAGGTCGAAGGACTGGTGAAACGCAGCGTCGTCCGGCTGCGGGGCCGCGAGGATTTTTTGGATCAGCGGGACCAGATCCTTTTTCAGATCATTGAAGAGGCGGTCGATCGTAGCCGAGTCCATACCTTCTTCGTACTGATTCAGGAGGGCGTCGTAGACCTCCCTGCCGGGATCGGTGTAGCCGGTGATTTCTTTTGTCCGTTCGATCATTTTTTTAAGATGCGGGGCAAAGATGGAAAAGTCGGAGGCGTTTTTTGCTTCCTCCCAGGCGCGGCCCGATTCCGCCTGTTCCCTCACATACGCTTCGTACACTTCCGGGGGAATACGCCGGTTGCGGTCAAAGTCGCGCTTCATCCGGCGGACGATAAATTTCCAGGTATCGTCGAGCGCATCATATTCTGCGGGCGCTGAGAGGCCTTCGAGCAGTTCTCCGAGTTTCTCCGATGTGTTTCTCGCAAATTCCTTTGCGGAAAAATATGTCACCGCGTCGATGTGCCCCGCCTGCCCAAGCTTTGGCGTGCCTGTCTTCATATCCCAGTATAGCAGTGTGACCACGTGCTCATACTGGTTTGTTTCTTTTAAGTATTCTTTTAATTCTTCCGATAACTGACTCATTGGGTCTGTACCTCCGATCTCTTTGCAATGCGATGCATTGGAATGGTTGCATGGTTCCAATGTCATGCTATCACTTTTTCAGGCCGTTGTCCATCGTATTGACAAAGCAGACGGGCCCATCCATAATAGGAGTATGATTTTGCATGGAGGAACTTATGAAGAGAAGCGCGTTAAATATCTGTGTCGGCCTGGCCAGCCAGATCATCATTTTATTGCTTGGGATTGTGATCCCGCGTCTTTTTCTTGTGAATTTTGGTTCTGAGACCAACGGTTTTTTAAATTCCGTCACGCAGATTTTTTCTTATTTCACGCTGTTTGAGGCCGGGATCGGGACGGCGTCCTTACAGGCGCTCTACGGCCCTGTGGCGCGGCAGGACAGGCAGGGTATCTCGCGCATTATGGCGGCTGCGTCCCGGTTTTACTATCGCACGGGGCTGCTTTATCTCTCTGCGGTCGTGATCCTGGCGGTGGTCTATCCATTGTGTGTCCCGTCTGATATTCCGCGCGGTACAATGGCGGTCGTGATCCTGTTTCAGGGGGCCGGGGGGGCCCTTTCTTATCTGTTTCAGGGAAAGTTTCTGGTTCTTTTACAGGCTGAGGGGAAAAATTATATTTTATCTTTCGTCAGCACGGCAGTCAGTGTGGCGTCGAGTGTGTGCAAGGCGGTACTGATCGGCGCAGGATGCAGTCTGCCTGTGATACAGGCTTCTTTTCTGGCGATTAACATCGCGCAGATGCTGGGGTATGGAATTTATATCCGGAAAAAGTATGGGTGGGTTGACCTTAAGGCCGGTCCGGACTATAAGGCGCTTGAGCAGAAAAACTCTGTATTGCTGCATCAGTTTTCGACACTGGTATTTGGCAATACAGATGTGATTCTGCTGACGTTTCTCACCGACGATCTAAAACTTGTGAGCGTCTATACGGTTTATAATATGATTAC
>CANDFU010000361.1 GCA_947384095.1 uncultured Roseburia sp.
GAAAAATATGACAAATCCCAATCTTGTTTTTCCGTATATTTCCTTATATAATGATACCGTGGTCAGAATACACCCGGCCACGGTATCCTATAATTAAGATCATACTGGAAAGCGGGCTGCCCTGGATATTGCGCAGCTCCGGAAAGGATTTCTTATGCTACGCATCAGCCTTACTTTACTGTTTGTCTTCCTGTTCCTTATCATCGGCACTCCCATTTTAGGAATCGAATGGATTCTCGGAAAAATCAACCGTCAGTCTTCTGACCTGCGGCAGCTCCGCATGGTGCAGTGGGCTTTCCGCGTGGTACTTTTTCTCTGTGGAACAAAAGTCACCGTGATCGGTGAAGAACGTGTGCCAAAAGACGCCCCCGTACTTTACATCGGCAATCACAAAAGTTATTTCGACACTGTAATCACCTATGCGCGCTGTCCGCGCCTGACCGGCTACGTCGCCAAAAACAATATAAAAGACATACCGCTTCTGTCCACATGGATGAAACGCCTCCACTGCCTTTTCATCAACCGTGATGACGTCAAGGAAGCCTTAAAAACGATTCTGGCCGGAATCGACAATATCAAAAACGGAATTTCGATGTGCATCTTTCCGGAGGGAACCAGGAATCAGACCGACGAATCCATGCTTCCGTTTAAGGAAGGCAGCTTTAAGATGGCAGAGAAAACCGGATGCGCCATCATCCCCATGGCAATCTCAAATTCCGCAGAGATTCTTGAGAACCATTTTCCGCGTGTAAAATCCACACATGTCATACTTGAATACGGGGAACCGATTTATCCGAAACAGCTGGACAAAGAGACAAGAAAGAGACTTGGAAACTATTGCCAGGGCGTCATCCAGGAAATGCTGGACCGGAATCAGGCGCTGATCTGACAGACACGGGGGCTGCCGTAACATCTTTTATACGGCAGCCCCCATATTATTGAGTCCGGATTCAGTTTTTCTCCCACTGTGCATACAAAATTACAGATTCTCCGTTTTCCGCAGTCATGTTTTTCACGGTCGCCCGGTCTCCGTAATAGACATCGCTCCCGTCCGGCGCAGTGTTCCAGCCGACGAACGTATAGCCGTCACGGACGAACCCGTTCCCGGGCAGCGTATATTCCTTGTCGTATCTGCACCCGCTCAGTTTACTCATCGTTCCCTGCCCTGCACCGTTTCCGTCAAACGCAACGGTATAATGGTTCGCCTCCCACTTTGCATACAGCTTGTAATTCTTCTTACTTCCTTTTTTTATTTTTGTTATTTTATTCCGGAATTTCTTATCGGTATACCATCCTTTAAATGTATATCCCTCACGCTCCGGCGCCTTCAGTGTAAACGTCTTCGTATTTTCATAGTATGTCGTCCTGTTCCCGTTCGACATCATACCTCCGTTCAATTCATATTGAATAGAGTAAGATTTTCGTTTCCACTGGGCATAAAGCGTAACGGTTTTGTTATTTTTCGAAGCCAGGTTCTTCACTTTTGCCTTATTCCGGTACTCTTTTCCAGTGCCGTCCGCCTTTGTATTCCATCCGGTAAACACATATCCGCTGCGTTTAAATTTGTTGGCCGGAAGCGTATATTTCTTTCCGTATCGGCAGACCGTCTCTGTCGGCATGCTCCCGCTGTCCGCCCTGTTTGCTTTGTACACAATCTTATATTGGTTTACCTGCCACTTGGCATAGAGCGTCAGATTGCCCGTACTTCCTTTCGGGATCTGTGTTACCCTGGTCCGGTAAGACTTTTCCCGATACCACCCCAGAAATGTATATCCGGTGCGCACGGGCGGCTTCAGCTGAAACGTCTTTGTGTCTACCGTATATTCTTCCCGGTTGTCGTCCTCCATCGTACCGCCCGCCAGCCGGTAGTCGATCGTATACGTCTGTCTCGCCCACTGCGCATAGAGCGTAATCACTTTTCCGTCCTTTGCGGTGAGATTCTCCACATTTTCCTTATTGGAATAGTCCCTCCCACTGCCGCCGGACTTCGTGTTCCATCCGGCGAACTTATAGCCTGTGCGCTTAAATTTATTGGCTCCAAGCGTATATACCCCGTCATATTCACAGTTTTTCATTTCCGCCATACTTCCGCTCGTCGCCTTATTGCCGTCAAACCGGATTGTGTAGCAGATGGGAACCCATTTGGCATACAGCCTGATATCCCCCTTGCTGCCTCCCGGGATGGATGTAACCCTGGCAGTCATGGATTTGTTTTTATACCAGCCTGCGAACCGGTACCCGGTCTTTACCGGGTTTTTCAGCGTAATCGTTTTATCTGAGCCCGAATAGCTGTCCGGATTATCCTCGTGGTTCTCACCGCCGTACAGCACATATGTAATACTGTATTCTTTCTCAGCCGGGGGATCCTCCTCCTCATCCCCGGCTCCCGGGTCCTCCCCGCTGTACATCGGCCAATACGTATCCCTGGCCAGATTGGCCCTCGATTCAAAATACACCGATGCACACCGCTCAAAATAACGCGCCCAGTTATATCCGGCCAGATATGCACCGGCGGCCGTATTTTCAACATCTTTTACCATGCTGCATGCCCGGCGCTCCGATGTCTGAAGCTCATATTTCAGGTATTTCAGCTGTCCGTCCACGGTGCGGTAGTCATAGCCTCTCTCGCTGCAATAATTCTGCAGGGCTTCGTAGCGCGGGCCGTTCCACTGACAGAGGCCGAAACTGACCAGGCCGTTCGTGTCGATCATGCTCGCCGTCGGATTGAAGCTGGACTCACTCTGGATATT
>CANDFU010000362.1 GCA_947384095.1 uncultured Roseburia sp.
CGCGCGGGTCAACGCACCGGATTTAAGGGCGGGTGCGGCGCTCGTGATTGCAGCGCTTGCAGCGGAAGGACTCACGGTTGTGGATGACATTTATTATATCGAGCGCGGATATGAGGATTTTGAGACAAAGCTTTCTTCACTCGGGGCGCTGATTGAGAAAGTTGCCACGGAAAAGGAGATTCAGAAGTTTTCTTTGAAGAACAGTTACAAAGTATCATAGATTATCTTGTATATGGATGGCGAGAGAGTGCACTGCAAAGCTGATCTGCAGTGCGCTTTTTTATTTCATAGGAAAGACCTTGCCGCTGTGAGGCGCTAAAGTATCTGGCTTTCCTATGAAATAAAAAGCCCTCCGGGCGGGATCGCACAGCGCCAGGGAAGAAGTCTGTCGCAGGAGCGGCCCGCCGCAGGCGGAGAATCCGGCAAAGCCGGATTCTTTGTTCTTTCAAAGGAAAGCCCCTGTTGCTGTGAAGCGCTAAAATATCCTGCCATGAAAGCCTTCGGCTTCCATGGCAGGATGGCCAAACGGCAGGGCAGCAGGCCAACTGTGAAAGTGTAACAGTATACTTCAGCCAGGAGACCGCACCTTAGCTGTGGAAAATCAGAGAATGGTTTCAATCTGCAAACCGCGCTGGGAGGACAGGTCAATACAGCTCCCGTCGTCGAGCTGAACGATGGGGCGGGAGAGGGAATTCTGGTTGAGCATAATGATTTTTGCGTCCCGGCCGTCGCTTAAGCGGATCCGGTTATTCTGGTAAGTTCCGGCAATGTGTGAAAGGAATGTCAGTATGTATCTGGGTTTATATTTCTGCAGGCCTTCTTTTTCGAAATTGGCGATAACCTGGAAGGGGCAGAGCGGAGCGCGGTATGAACGCGCTGCAGTCATGGCGTCGTAAACGTCTGCAATTGCCACGATCATGGCGTAGTCGTCATTTTCCTGTTGCGTGATTCCCAGGGGGTAACCGGAACCGTCACAGCGTTCGTGGTGGTAAAGCGCAGCGTTTTTGATGTGTACGTCCAGCGGAAGCGGTTCCAGCAGGTCGTAACCATACTTTGGATGGTTTTTTACCATCCGGAATTCTTCGTCGGTATATTTCCCGGGCTTATTCAGGATTTCGGAAGGGATTTTTAGCTTTCCGATGTCGTGAAAAATGCCGCAGAGGGTGAGCAGGTCAAGTTCTTCCGGGCTCATCTTCAGCCATTTTCCAAGTCGTCTGCAGATCAGCGCTACGTTCAGGGAGTGAACGTAGATGCTGTCTTCATCCGAACGCATGTTGTTGAGCATATCGAAAAGATCCAGGGTGGTCTTGCAGGAAGCGAAAAGTTTGCACGCCTTTTCGAGAAGGTCATCCGGCTGAGGGGGAATGCCTTGTTTTACGTAGCCGTCAAGACTGCTTTTGATGACAGCCATTACAATGGAGTGATCGGTCCGGAATTTGTAGAATTGCGGAGAAGATCTGACCTTTGCCGAGTAGGCGGATTCCTGTGAGGCGCTGTCGGATCCCTGTGCGGTCTGCCCGGAATCTGTTTTTGTGCCAGGAGCCGGGGCGGCGTCTTCGACCAGTATGGTATCGATCTGATAAAAGGAGAGCCGCATGATCAGCTGGCGGTTTAAAGTCATGCCTTTATCAAGGACGCGCTGGCCGCCTGTGGTGTAGACGTCGTCCGCGGTGATCATTCCCGCTTCCAGTTCGCTGCACTTTAGTTTTTTCATAATTAATCTCCATTCCGGGGCGTTTATGCGACGAGGCGGCGCATAAACCGGACGTTGCCTGCATGCGCAAATCAGTATCCGGTATGATTTTCACAGGAACCTCCATGATTCCGGCTTGCGGAATCCCACGCTGTAAACCCCACTTTATTTGGAATACGGTATTGTCAATTACTTTTAGTATAGATTTGAGACAGAAAAAAGTCAATAAAATCTGCTTGACAAGAGTAAAATTGCCTTGTATAATTATCCAGCGTGTAATTATTGATTAGCAGGAGGTGAAAACAATGCCAACATTTAACCAGTTAGTAAGAAAGGGACGTCAGACATCCGCCAGGAAGTCTACCGCACCTGCGCTTCAGAGAGGATACAATTCTCTTCACAAGAAGCCGACCAATACGTCTTCTCCGCAGAAGAGGGGTGTGTGTACCGCTGTTAAGACGGCGACCCCGAAGAAACCGAATTCGGCACTCAGAAAGATTGCCAGAGTACGTCTTTCCAACGGAATCGAAGTCACAAGCTATATCCCGGGTGAGGGACACAATCTGCAGGAGCACAGTGTTGTTCTGATCCGCGGCGGCCGTGTCAAGGATCTGCCGGGTACAAGATATCATATTATCCGTGGTACGCTTGATACAGCGGGAGTTGCAAACAGAAAACAGGCACGTTCCAAATACGGCGCTAAGAGACCGAAGGCCGGGAAATAGGCCGCATGCGGTGAATCAGCGAACCAATGGAATCACAGGAAGGTTTGGTGTTGGGATTGTTTCACGACGAGATAGATTTCCGCACGAACACTCGGCGGGACAGGCTTGTTCCGGAAAATGTGAGTACCGTTGAATTAATCGAAATGAAGGTGACTGGTTGGGGCAATCAGTAAATACGGGGAAGGCCGGGCGGCCTGTGGGAGGCGATGCTGTTTCCCGGCGGCGGCACGGACGGATTCGTAGAGTAAATTATGATTAAGGAGGGAAGAAAAGATCGGAAGAGCGTCGTGTAGGGAAAGAGTGTAGGTTATAGTGTTG
>CANDFU010000363.1 GCA_947384095.1 uncultured Roseburia sp.
AGATCATGGAGAAGAGCAGCAAGGATATCGGAGCCGTTCTTAAAGAAGTGGCGCCGCAGGATCTGATGAAATTCGGACTGATTCCGGAATTTATCGGACGTGTGCCGATTACGGTAACGCTGGAAGGACTGGATCGCGCCGCCCTTATCAGAATCCTGAAAGAGCCAAAAAATGCGTTGGTAAAGCAGTATAAGAAACTGTTTGAGTTCGATGAGGTAAATCTGAAGGTAGAGGAAGATGCGATCGAGGCAATTGCGGATCTGGCTTTTGAAAGAAAGACCGGTGCGAGAGGTCTCCGTTCTGTCATGGAAAATATCATGATGGATGTCATGTATGAAATTCCGTCAGACGATAACATAGCAGAATGTATCATTACGAAGGAAGCCGTGGAAGGGAAGGCGCAGCCTCTTGTGCATTATCGCAACAGATTGTTACAGGCAGAATAACCGAAAGCTGAGAGAAAGCATAGGAATTGGGCTGAAAATTATTGGAAACGCCGCCGTCAGGGCGGCGTTTTGTTTACAATACGGAAAGACAGAGAAAGATGGACAGAGAATTGGAACAGAAGAGAGAGAATGAAGCGGAAATGGAAGAGAAGCGGGAAATTGACAGCATGAAAGAAGCAGGTCCGTTGGAACTGCCGGCCGTTACGCTGCGGGGAATGACGATTCTGCCCGATATGATTATACATTTTGATCTGAGCAGGGAGAAATCCGTACTTGCGGTGGAAGCGGCCATGATGGGAAGTCAACGGCTTTTTGCGGTGACGCAGAAGGACCCGGAGGATCAGGACCCGGAGCTTGAGCAGGTTTACCCGGTCGGTACAATCGTTATGGTAAAACAGGTGACCAGACTGCCGGGGGCGATGGTCCGCGTACTGGTCGAAGGTATATCCAGAGCAAAGATTCAGGCATTCCTGCCGGAGACGGAATTTTTGACCGCACAGGTCATTCATATGGAGGAAGGCCGGGAGCAGATCGATGAGATTGAGAAGGAAGCGATGCTTGGCACGCTGAAAGAAGAGTTTGCCAAATATACGACATGCTTTCCCAAGATCGGCGCAACGATCAGTAAACAGGTGGAAGAAAGCAGTGATCTGGGATATATACTGGACCAGATCACGATCAATATTCCGCTGCCGTATCAGAAGAAACAGCAGGTTTTAAGCGCGGCGCTTCTGGCGGAGCGTTTTCAGACACTGACCGCGCTGTTAATCAACGAAGTGGAAATCGCACAGATCAAGAATAGATTGTCCGTACAGGTCAAAAAGAGGCTTGACCAGAATCAGAAAGAGTATATTCTCAGAGAGCAGATGCGTTATATTCGAAAGGAACTCGGTGAAGACGATACTTTTTCGGAAGTGGAGCAGTTTACGGAAGCCGTGGAAAAGCTGAAGGCCGGCGCGGAGGTAAAGGAGAAAATCCGGAAGGAAATCGCCAGATTTAAAAGCGTATCGGGGAGCAGTTCGGAAAGTGCGGTGGAGCGCGCTTATATAGAGACGCTGCTGGAGCTTCCATGGGATAAAACATCGCGCGACAGTCAGGACCTGGACCGGGCGGAACAGATTCTGGAAGAACAGCATTATGGTCTGGAAAAGGTAAAGGAGCGCGTGCTGGAATTCCTGGCTGTCCGTCTTATGACGAAGAAGGGGGAAAGTCCCATCATCTGTCTGGTCGGTCCGCCCGGTACGGGAAAGACGTCCATTGCCAAAAGCATAGCGGAGGCGCTGCGTAAAAAATATGTGCGAATCTGTCTTGGAGGCGTCCGGGACGAAGCGGAGATCCGGGGCCACCGCAAGACATATGTCGGTGCGATGCCGGGAAGAATCGCGGCGGGACTGCGGCAGGCCGGGGTGAAAAATCCGCTGATGCTGTTGGATGAGATCGATAAGGTGAGCAGTGACTATAAGGGAGACACTTCTTCCGCCTTGCTGGAGGTTCTTGACAGTGAGCAGAACAGCCATTTTCGGGATCACTATGTGGAAATTCCGATTGATCTTTCGGAAGTGTTGTTTATCGCTACGGCCAATTCTACCGACAAAATTCCAAGGCCGCTGCTTGACAGAATGGAAATCATCGAGGTAAACAGCTATACGGCGAACGAGAAATTCCATATTGCCAAAGAACATCTGCTTCAGAAACAGCTTGATAAAAACGGGCTGAGCGAAGAAATTCTGCAGATTTCGGACGGAGCCCTGCGGGATATGATTGCCCTTTATACGAGAGAAGCGGGCGTGCGCGCACTGGAGCGGAAGCTCGGAGCGGTATGCAGAAAGTCGGCGAGAGAAATCTTACAGAAGAAAAAAGGGAAGATCCGGGTAACGTCCAATAATCTCGCCCATTTCCTCGGAAAACCGAGATATGACAGCCTGAAAGCAAACGAACAGGACGAAGTCGGCGTTGTCAGAGGACTGGCCTGGACCAGCGTGGGCGGCGAGACATTACAGATAGAAGTCAATAAAATGCCGGGGAAAGGCGAAATTAACCTGACCGGTCAAATGGGTGAAGTGATGCAGGAATCCGCTATGGCCGCGATGAGTTATGTGCGGTCCGTCAGTCGGAAATACGGCGTCGAGGACGAAACCTTTAAAGAGAATGATTTTCATCTTCACATACCGGAAGGAGCCGTTCCAAAGGATGGCCCCTCCGCGGGCATCACGATGGCGGCGGCCATTTTATCCCTTGTGACGGATACGCCCGTATATGCCAAAGTAGCGATGACCGGTGAGG
>CANDFU010000364.1 GCA_947384095.1 uncultured Roseburia sp.
CATTGAAACTGTTATTTTTCTGCGGTATAATCGGGGGGAAAACACATGAGAGCGGCCGCGTGCGGCAGTCTGCCCCGCGGTCCGGAGGTCTGTATGAACATATTACTGACGGCAGTCAATGCAAAGTATATTCACTCAAATCCTGCGGTTCACAGTCTGCGGGCATATGCCCGGAAGCATCTGGGCCCGGCGTCGCCGGTTCGCATCGGGGTGGCGGAATACACCGTCAATCACCGGACGGAGGATATTCTGGCGTCTGTCTACAGGAAGGAGCCGGACGTACTCTGCTTTTCCTGTTACATCTGGAACATCGGCTGCGTCACGGAACTGGCGCGGGAATTTCACAAGCTGCGTCCCGATGTTCCCATCTGGGCCGGCGGGCCCGAAGTATCTTACGATGCAGAGGCTTTTTTACGGGAACATACGGAAGTGACCGGTGTGATGGCGGGGGAAGGCGAGCGGACTTTTTCTGAATTATGTGAATATTATGCAGGATACGGAAAAGAGCCGGATTCAATCAGGGGGATTTTTCTCCGGAGGAAGGATACGGTGGTTTCAGCCGGGGCCAGGGAGGCGCTTGCGATGGACGAGATTCCGTTTTACTATAAGGACGGTGCGGATTTTGAACATCGGATCATCTACTATGAGTCGAGTCGTGGCTGTCCGTTTTCGTGCAGTTACTGTCTTTCGTCGCTGGATAAAAGCCTGCGTTTCCGGAGCCTTGATCTGGTCTTTCGAGAGCTTTCATTTTTTCTGGAGAGGAATGTGCCGCAGGTGAAATTTGTGGACCGCACGTTTAACTGCAGACAGGACCGTGCGGAAAAGATCTGGCGTTTTCTTCTGGAAAATGACAATGGAATCACAAATTTTCATTTCGAGATCGCGGCGGATCTCCTGACGGAGGAGGCGCTTTTGCTGCTCGGGCAGATGCGCCCCGGGCTGGTACAGCTTGAAATCGGCGTGCAGTCCGCAAATGCGGCGTCGCTGGCGGAAGTAAAGCGGACGACGGATTTAAAACGGCTTTCGGAGGCGGTCAGACGTATCCGCCGGGGGAAAAACATTCATGTGCATCTGGATCTCATCGCAGGACTTCCCTTTGAGGATTACGGATCCTTTGCGGCGTCTTTTGACAGGGTTTATGCGCTGCGGCCCGATCAGCTTCAGCTTGGATTTTTAAAAGTGCTCAAAGGCTCGGGGATGCGCGCGCGCGCAGAGGATTATGGACTTCTTTACGGCGACAGTCCGCCCTATGAGGTGCTGCGGACAGCCTGGCTGGACTACCCCGAAATCATCCGTCTCAAACGTGCGGAGGAAATGCTGGAGGTGTACTACAACAGCGGGCAGTATAAAATGACGGAGAAGATACTTGCGATGCCGTTTCAGAGTGCGTTTGCATTGTATGAGTCACTGGGGGGATTTTATGAAGAGCGGGGATATTCTGCAATGAGTCATTCAAGGTTAAGGAGGGCGGAGATTCTGCTGGAATTTACGGCAGCGTATGTGCCGGCGATTGCAGATGTGATACGGGAGAGTCTGATTTATGATCTGTATGCGCGGGAAAATATGAAAAGCCGTCCGTCCTGGGCTGCGGATGCAACGGAATGGAGGGAGCTGACAAGGCGATACTGCCGGAATGGAAAACAGACCCACATCGAGCGTTTTTTTTATCGCTTTTCAGAGGAAGATGGGGAGACGAAGGCGCGGATCCCGGGGAGAGAGACGGAGCCGTTTTACGTTCTGTTTGATTATACCAGGAGGGACCCGGTCAGCCGCCAGGCGTCAATCAGCCCGCTTTACAGCCAGTGAGAGCGGTATGCGTGTGGAAAAACAAAGGCCGGGAAAAAGAGACCGGCAGGGAGGAAATGTGCTGGAAGATTATGTGGTGATAGATCTCGAAATGACGGGGCTGCATGTGAAACAGGATAAAATACTGGAGGCCGGAGCGGTGCGCGTGCGCGGCGGGAAGGCAGCGGGCGTATATTCAGCTCTGCTTCGTCCGGGAATCCGTCTGACGGAAGAGATTGCGGCGCTCACGGGCATTACAAATGAGATGGCGGATTGCGGGCGGGATCCGGAGGAGGCGATGGCAGAATTTTTTGCGTTCCTCGGGGACGATGTTCTCGTGGGCCAGAATATTATGTTTGACTACAGTTTTCTGAAACAGTGGGCGGTAAACCATCGGTTTTCGTTTGAGAGGGCGGCGGCCGATACGCTGAAGCTTGCGCGGAAGTTTCTTCCAAAAGAAGAGAAAAAAGATCTGGCCAGCCTGTGCGCTTATTTTGGGGTGGAGCGCCGCAACGCCCACAGAGCTCTCGACGATGCGTGGGAGACATGGCAGATTTTTGAAAAGTTAAAAGCGCAGTATGGCGGGGAGGCGGAGGAGGCGTTTAAACCAAAACCGCTGTCCTGCCATGTGAAGCGGCAGACACCGGCGACGGAGCGGCAGAAAGCATACCTCCGCCGGTATGCGTCGCATTTTAAGCTTGTTGTGCCGGAAGGGCTGGATGGGATGACAAGAAGCGAGGTTTCACGGCTTGTGGACCGATGGATATCTGTCTATGGAAAACTGCCGGAGACATAGAGGAGGACCGATGGCTACGGCGCGGCGGTTTCGCTGCCGGCCAGTTCGTGCAGTTTTCTTAAGATAGAGGCCTTCATCGGAGAAGTGAGTCCTTCTGCGTTTAAGATAAGGCGTTCAACGGCTGCGAGGTTATTTTGTTTTTG
>CANDFU010000365.1 GCA_947384095.1 uncultured Roseburia sp.
ACAAAAATCAACAGAATCGCAATCCCGTATATTATGATATTAAAAATTATATCGCCCCTCGACAATTTGATCTTCGTACTTTTTTCCGTTTTCTTCGATTTTGTCTGTGCCATGACTGCCCTCCCTATATCAGCGACGTATCGCTGAGTTTTTTGGATATCTGGTTGACTGCGAGAAGAAGCGCCAGATTGATGACATTGTTAAACAGGCCGATCGCGGAGGATAAGCTGTACTGGCTCTTTAAAAGTCCCATCTTATACACATAAGTAGAGATAATCTCACTCGCCCCTGCATTCATCGTGTTCTGGAGCAGATAAACCTTTTCAAACCCGACGCTCATCACATTTCCCATGCGCAGGATAAACATGACGGTCGCAGTCGGCAGAAGCGCCGGAATATCGATATGAATCATCCGCTTAAACTTTCCCGCGCCGTCCATCGTCGCCGCCTCGTACAAAGAGGGGTCAACCGCAGAAAGGGTTGCAATGTAAAGAATGCTGTCCCAGCCAAGATGCTGCCACACTTCCGTCCACACATAGATACTCGGAAATGCGGAAGCGCTGCCCATCAGGTTTGGAAGCTTAAATCCGAAAATTCCCACCAGTTTCGCGATAATACCGGTACTTGGAGACAGAAAGAGAATAATCATTCCGCACATGACGACCGTTGAGATAAAATGCGGCAGATACGTCGACACCTGGAAAAATTTCTTAAACCGTTTTGCGTGCAGCTGGTTACACATCAGCGCCAGCGCGATCGGCAGCGGGAAGGTCACGGCAACGGTGTAGATACTGATAACCAGTGTGTTTTTGATCGTCGGCCAGAACTGATAGGAACTGAAAAACTGCTTAAAGTTCGCAAAACCGACCCACTCGCTCCCCCAGATCCCTTTTGACGGGACAAAATTCTTAAATGCGATCACAACGCCGTACATCGGATAATATGTAAACAACAGAAACAGGATAATGGACGGGATCATCAAAAGATAAAGCGCCCCGCTCTCCTTTAATTCCCGCAGCCGTTTCTGCGGATTCCGTTTTGCGACAGCCGCCCCGTCCGAAGCCGCCTTTGCTTTTTTTGCCTTTTTGCTCATCTTCACAACTTACTCCTCCTCTTTTTCTTCATTCTCATGCGCCCATCATGATATATTCGATCTTTTCGTATTTCTCATACCCGTCCCGGTCAATCTCCACGTTTACGCTGCCCCCGTTTGCGGTAAACACATAGCGGTGAAACGCTCCGCTGCGGTATGCAAAATCGACGCCGTTGTCCCGATAATGTACATACCGCCCATCACCCGGGAATACCAGCATTTTCAGCGTGTCATACGGGCGCTCCCCGACATACTGCATCACCTCATAAGTGGGAATCATGCTTCCCTCTTTCGCGAACAGCGGACAGACGTCAAGAGGCGCGTCCACCAGATAATACTGCCCCCCGGCATATGCTTTTCCGGTGAAAAAGTCGTACCAGGTTCCCTGTGGCAGATAAACCGGTTTCTTCGTCGCTCCCTGTTCCAGTACCGGCGCAACAAGAAGATTTTCCCCGACCAGGAACTCACCGTTCTGATTCCAGGTCTCCGGATCGTTTTCATAATGAAACACCAGAGGACGCAGAACCGGATAACCAGTCTTCTCGCCCTCAAAGAACAGATCGTAAAAATACGGCAGAAGACGGTAGCGCAGCTCAATATATTTCCGGTTGATGGCAAGCGTCTCCTCGTCAAACTGCCACGGCTCCTGCCGTTTTGTATTCTTCGGGGAATGATTGCGGAACAGCGGGGAAAACGCTCCGACCTGCACCCAGCGGCAGAGCAGTTCGGGCGTGGTATCCGCTCCAAAACCGCCCACATCCGTGCCTGCAAATGAAAACCCGCTCAGCCCGAGATTACAGAGCTGCGGAACCGCCATCCCAAGGTGCGCCCAGAGGCTCTGATTATCGCCGGTCCAGACCGTCGAATATTTCTGCGTTCCGGCGTAGCAGGCTCTTGTGATCACAAACGGCCGCTTTCCGTCCGCCCGCTTCATTCCCTCATACGTCGCTTTTGCCATCAGATGGCCGTAACAGTTGTGCATCGCAGCGTGGGAGGACGGCCTCTCCTCGTCGGTAAACACGATATCATCCGGCAGTTCACCCCGGAAGCTGGCGGGCTCGTTCATATCGTTCCACACACCCTTAAAACCCAGATCCGTCAGATATTTCTGTCTGCCGCCCCACCATGCGCGCACATCCGGGCTCCCGAAATCCGGATAAACGGCTTCGCCGGGCCATACGACGTTTACATAGATCTCACCGTCCGGACTTTTTGCAAAATACCCCTCTTTTACGCCTTCATCGTACATATCGTAGCCTGGTTCACGCTTTACGCCCGGATCGATAATCGGCACCACCTTAAACCCGTCTTCGGCAAGCTCCTCCAATAATCCGCCCGGCGTGCCGAAATCCGCCTCATTCCAGGTAAACACCCGATAGCCGTCCATATAATCCAGATCAAAGTGAATCGTATCGCACGGGACCTTTAACGATCTGAACTTCCCTGCGACCTCGCGCACATCCCGCGCGTTCTCGTATCCCCATCTCGACTGGTGATATCCAAGCGTCCACAGCTGCGGCAGCGGCGTCCGCCCGGTCAGATACGTATAATTCGACACGACTTCCGGCATATCATCCCTATTATTGTCTTAGCTCTTTTAGAGCAAAATATAACACATATATTATAACT
>CANDFU010000366.1 GCA_947384095.1 uncultured Roseburia sp.
CCGCCACCTACACTATAACCTACACTCTTTCCCTATACGACGCTCTTCCGATCTCTTATTTGCAAGCTGCTGAAGCACTGCCATGTGTACCAGATGCTCATTTACGTCTACTCCGAAAATCGCATCGCTGATTTCCACGGTTCCGACTTCATTGCCTTCCATATTATAAACAGCTACGTTAGCCATGATTAATTGCCTCCTTTCCTCCCGAAAACATTACTTTCCTGCTTTTACCGTCTCTTTGACTGTCACCAGGCATTTCTTCGGCCCCGGCACGCAGCCTTTTATCAAAAGCAGATTGTTCTCTGCGTCAACCTTCACAACTTCCAGGTTCTGTGTCGTCACTCTCACATTACCCATATGTCCCGGCATTCCTTTTCCCTTGAACACGCGGCTCGGCGAGGAACATGCCCCGTTGGAACCCTGATGGCGGTGAAATTTGGAACCGTGCGCCATCGGGCCTCTGTGCTGCCCGAATCTCTTGATCGCACCCTGAAATCCTTTTCCTTTTGAGATGGCAGTCGCATCAATCTTATCGCCCTCTGCAAATACGTCCGCCTTGATCACATCGCCTGGTTTGTAATCGTCCGCGTTTTCAAATCTGAACTCTCTGACAAAACGCTTGCCCGAGACACCGGCCTTTGCAAAATGGCCCATCTGCGCTTTATTCACACCGTGTCTGCGCCGGATTTCTTTCTTACCGCCTGCATCCTTGCTGACAACTCTCTCTTTCTTGTCAACAAAACCGACCTGCACCGCACTGTATCCGTCATTCCCGACCGTCTTGATCTGCGTCACAAAACACGGACCTGCTTCCAGCACCGTCACCGGCACAAGTACGCCGTCTGCGTTGAAGATCTGGGTCATTCCGACCTTTGTTGCCAAAATCGCTTTCTTCATTCTTTTACCTCCTGTTTTCTCTACAGCGGAACGCTTCATGCCCGTCGCCGGGTCAGCGGAACCGTTCATCCTAGAAAGCCCATATAAGTGGAATGAATGTATTATTTCAACTTCATTGCTTCTATATAAAACCCTTCAGGATATTGACTATTTTACTTGTTTTTCATCTTGATATCAATGTATACGCCTGCCGGCATCTCCAGACGGGACAGCGCGTCCACCGTCTTCTGCGTCGGTGTCATGATATCGATGAGTCTCTTGTGCGTCCTCTGCTCGAACTGCTCACGGGAATCCTTATATTTGTGAGTCGCCCGCAGAATCGTGATCACTTCCCGCTTTGTCGGAAGTGGCACCGGTCCGCTCACCTGTGCTCCATTCTTTTTCACCGTCTCGATGATTTTCTTTGCGGATGAATCAACCAGCTCGTGATCATACGCCTTCAATGTGATTCTCATTACCTGAGTTGCCATAAAAAAAGCCGCCTCCTTTTCGCACTTTCCTTAAGTAAAACTGCTGCCTTTGGCAGTCCTACTCTTCGTACGACAAGCGGTGACTGTACACATCTCCGTGCGTGTCATAAATTCTGTTCCAGAACGCACGTCTTTTCTACCTCTTGTAGAGTTTTCGTGTTACAGTGACTTGTCGCCAGTTTCCTAACTTGACATTCGCTCCACGGAAAACCTGCAGCTGTCTGCAGCAACCTCTCGCTTCTACGCTATCATGTCACAGCAGTAATTAGTATACAGGATGATTCCTGTAAATGCAAGTATTTTTTTCGCTATCTGGAAAAATATCGGGACAAAGAGTCCTGTTCTGCAGGATTCTTTGTCTGCGGCGGGCCGCTTTTGCCTCCCTCTCCGGCTCCGCCGCAGCGCGCAATCCCGATCGTAAATTACATTTCTCTGCATTCAGCTCGTCAGCACGCCGTCCTGCCCCCTGGCAAGGTCAATGATTTTCTGTAGTTCCGCTCCTTCCACCGGCGCCACACCGTGATCCAGATGCTTTCCTTCCCCGTTGATCTCTCCCAGCAGATGCTCCTTTTTTTCCTTCATGACTTCAACCGTAAAATACCGCCCGTTTTTCGTCAGCGGATTGAACGTCAGATATATGCGGACACACAGCGGGGCGACCAGTCCCTTATCCGGCAGATCCACACGGATCAGCGTCAGATCCTCCCCGATTTCAAGCGCCATCACCGAGTAGTCGTCCTCCGTATACGGATAAAGCTTTATTTCTTTATACGCCTCTGAAAAAACGGCATTAACAAAGCCCTCCTTTTCTTCACACAGCCGGTCGACGAACTCCTGTCCTTCCGTAAACAGACGTTTCGGCAAAATTCCAAATTCCACCTGTTTCTTCACAAAAACGTGAAACTGTTCCGGCGTCATCTTTACCTTGCGCATCTGCGAAGCTTTGACGTCTGCCTCATGAAGCTTTTCCACCAGCTCCGTCTTTAAGATGAGGTTGTCCGAAAACGGGTTAATCACCATACCCGTCAGTTTCAGCTCCGGCTGCACGACAATATTATTGCAGGCCGGAAACGGCATGGAAAGAATGGCCTGGCTTTTTGGTTCCTCCGGAATCTGCTTTTTTGAAGTGTATACAACCAGAAACTGCTCCTCGCTCCCGTTCTTCAAAAAGCATGGTATCGGCCGGTCCGGCGCCGTGAGCATGGCCGGCACAAAAAGCTTCGTCGGACGCAGCAGATTCAGAACCGCTGCCAGATGTTCCTTTGTGCGTTCCGCCGCATATATTCTGATCGCCTCCTCTAGAGATCGGAAGAGCACACGTCTGAACTCCAGTCACCTCTCGTCATCGCG
>CANDFU010000367.1 GCA_947384095.1 uncultured Roseburia sp.
TGCCCGGCGCTTTTTTTCTAATCCATTTTACAATATCTTATCCTAATAAAACAAAAACTCTATTATTAAAGAAAAAGGTACATGTAACTGTGATTAATTTTGGTAACGCATTTTCCGCAACAAAGTATTATTTTATCACGGTAACGTTGGTTGCCTGAGGTCCCTTCGATCCATCGACAACGTCAAATTCTACTGCAGCACCTTCTTCGAGAGATTTGAATCCTTCCATGTTCAGTCCTGAGTAGTGTACGAATACGTCATTTCCTTCTTCGTCGGAAATGAATCCGTAACCTTTTTGGTTATTAAACCATTTTACTGTACCCTTCATTCGAAAGTACCTCCATAACATTAAGTCTAACTGTGAATTACAGCCATAGCATACAATACCATACTGTGTCGGAAAAGTAAAGCATTTATTTAAAGTTCTTCGAAAGTAATCTCGTGATTTTTCAGAAACCGTCTGATGAGAGAATCCCATTCCCGCTCAAGGCTCTTGTCGGTGGAGAAGATACGGTAGGAGATGCCTGTCGTCAGAAGCAGGCTGCCGCCCTGGAATTTCAGGTTGAGAAACATGCCGGTGATATCCTGTGGCGTAAAATGGCTGTGAGTCTGCTCTAAGGTGCGGGCAAGATTGACGGGGGAGAGCAGAAAGACAAATTTAAAGTAGGAGGGAGTCCGTTTTCCTTTTATCAGATCAAAGCAGTGGGTGCGCATCTGGCCGAAGGGTATAAAGGAAAGGCCCGAAAGGCCGGCCAGCCCGAGCTCTTCCGCCGAGTAAAAGTCCGGGCGCAGGTTTCCGTCAATGTGGAAAGTCACGCTCCCCTGGATGGTGGCCTCCTGCAGCAAAAAATTGTCAAACGTTTTACTACAGAGCAGCTTATTCATAAAATCTTTGATTTCGGGTATGTTTAATGCAATCATGTTCTTCTCCATCTGACGTTTTGTGAAGATTTATTTTTTCTTAATTATAACACTGTTTATAATAGGAAAACAATATGGTAAAATAGACAGATAAGGACGAAAAGAAATGAGAGGGCCGACGATGAAAAAAGACGAGTTTTTATCTGAATTGCTGCGAAAAGGAGTTTCGCCGGTACAGGCAGTGCACACCTGTGGAGAAAAGCTGGCGTCTGCAGGGTTTCGCAGGATTGAGTATGAAGAGGAATGGAAACTGGAAAAGGGCGGCAGGTATTATGTAGAGCACCACGATACCACGCTGTTTGCGTTTACAGTGGGCGGGGGATGCGTTGCGGGGAAAGAAAAGAAAAGCAGTAAGGCGCCGTGGCTGAGAATCGCGGCTGCCCATACTGATTTTCCGTGTCTGCGCGTCAAGCCGTCCGCGGATGTCGCGTCAAATGGATACGCGCAGGTAAATGTGGAGGTGTATGGAGGGGCGATTTTAAATACCTGGCTGGACCGGCCGCTTGGGGCAGCCGGACGGGTGGCGGTGAGAAGCGAGGATCCGTTTGCCCCCCGGATGATGGAGTTTGTATCGGAAAAAAGCCTGATGACGATACCGAATCTTGCTATTCATATGAACCGCGATGTAAATAAAGGAATTGAACTCAACAGGCAGACAGAAATGCTTCCGATTGCGGGGCTTTTTGACGGCGGACAGGAGCAGACGGATTTTTTCCTGACATTTCTGGCGGAAGAGCTTGGCGTGGAAAAAAAAGAAATACTGGATTTTGAGCTGACTGTCTACTGTAAGGAGGAGCCGGAGTATATCGGGCTTCACGATGAATTTATTTCAGGCCCCCGCCTGGATAATCTGACGTCCTGCGCGGCCCTTGTTTCGGCGCTGATCGGCGCTAAGCGGACGGACGGAGTCAGTCTGATTGCGTTGTTCGACCACGAGGAGATCGGGAGCCGCAGCAAACAGGGGGCGGGATCCATTCTGCTGCATGATATGCTGCTGCGCATAGTAAGGTGTCTGGGAAGGCAAGCGTCGGCGGACTGTGATCTGTATCAGGGCATGTTTTTGTCTGTGGATGTGGCACACGCGCTTCACCCGAACTATGCGGGGAAGATGGATATCACGAACAAGCCGGTACTCGGCGGCGGGGTATGCATCAAGGAAGCCAGTTCGCAGTCCTACGCGACGGACTGCGAGGCAGTTGCGGTTGTCCAGCGGCTCTGTGAGGAAAAGAAAATTCCTTATCAGAAATTTGTAAATCGTTCTGATCTTCAGGGCGGCGGGACGCTGGGGGCAATTGCGTCGGCGCTTCTTCCGATGAGGACGGTGGATATCGGAGTGCCTCTTCTTGCGATGCATTCTGCAAGAGAGATGATGGGGAGCGCGGATCAGAGCGCGCTCGGGAATCTGGTTGAAACGTTTTTCTCTTATGACTGACAGGGAAATGGGCGGCACATGATTTTATAAGGAGGGATCTGTGAAAAAGAAGGCGGGGACAATTCTTCTGGCCGGAGGGCTGATTTGTGCGGTATTGCTGTTAAAAGATGTTTTTCCGGGGGTGGATGTACGGCAGGGGGCCTGCAGTCTGGGGGAAAACAGATCAAGGCTTCCGGAGCAGGAGAAAACGTTTCTCAGGGAAGAGGCGCAGACTGTGTGTATTTCTGCAGACCGGTATGTATACGGTACGCTGGATGACGAGGAGAAACGGGTTTATGATGAGATTTTATCGGCCATTCTTGAGCATGAAAAGAAAATCGACGTAGATACACTCGATATTGCCGTGCTTGACAGAGCCTACAA
>CANDFU010000368.1 GCA_947384095.1 uncultured Roseburia sp.
TAGGAATGTTCATTATGCAGATCATCTCCTCACTTCTGACCAAGCCGGTACGGCTCCTGACAGAAGGGACGAAGCGGATGGCGGCGGGTGATTATGCTTACCGCGCCAGACAGATCAGTCAGGATGAGATGGGGCAGCTGACGAGAGATTTCAACAGTATGGCGGAAGCGCTTGAGCGAAATATAGAAAAACTGGAAGAAGAGATTGAAGCGAAAGAGGAATTCATGGGCGCCTTTGCGCACGAATTGAAAACGCCCTTGACGGCTATCATCGGCTATGCGGATATGCTTCGTTCCCATAAGCTGGATGAGGAAAAAAGCATGATGTCAGCCAATTACATCTATACGGAGGGAAAGCGGCTGGAGGCCATGTCCCTGCGTCTGCTGGATATTATCGTGGCGGGAAAAGAGGAGGCGGAGCTGCAGGAGGTTCCGGTAGAGCTGGTTTTCGAATATCTGAAGGAAATGTTTCCTGGCAGCAGGCAGATGGAATTTCATTTTGAATATGAACCGGGTACGGCGCTTGCGGAAATCAATCTGATTAAAACGGTGCTGGTAAATCTGATTGACAATGCCTGCAAAGCGTCGGAGGACGGCGGGCGCATCGAAATAAGCGGCCGGATTGTGGAGAACGGCTACCGTTTTGCGGTCAGAGACTATGGAATCGGGATTCCGGAGGCGGAGCTTCATAAAATTACCCAGGCCTTTTATATGGTGGACAAATCCCGCGCCAGAAGTAAGAACGGGGCTGGGCTTGGCCTTGCGCTCTGTGTGGAGATTCTGAAAATACATCACAGTGAACTGGAAATAGAAAGCGAGGCAGGCGAAGGCTCCTGCTTTGGTTTTGTATTGGCGAAAGGCGGTGACAGGGTATGAGATATCATATAAAAATTGCGGTATTTATCCTGTTCGCGGTTTTTTCGATGGCGCTGTCCATCTGGGGGCCGGAAGCGTTAGCCCGTTATCAGGATAAGGGGATGCTAAATCAGATTCACGCGGAAACGGTGGAAGGGGCGGGGGCCGGCTACCGCTACCAGCTGAACATCAATGAAAAGCTTTATATCCTTTCCCGCTGTCTGAGCAATCAGACGATTCCTGAAAGCGGACAGGGTACGGCATATCGTGCAGAGACCGGGATTGCGTATCAGGATCCGGATGGCTCCTATGCTTTTATTGCGAATTATCGGAGTCCGTCGGATGAGGAGATCACCGATGAGCAGATTTATGAGACATGCAATCAGGCGCTGGAGACTTTGAAAGAGGCGGGTATTCTGCCAAAGGAAGTGAAGGATGTGGTGCCGGCTTCCTACGAGGCGACGCTTTATTCCGCAATCGATGTGCTGGAGCCCCGAAATAATATTGCGGTCTGGAAGCTGAGTCTGTCCAACAGCCAGAAAAACGCGAATAAGGAGAACCGCCTGATGGATGCCTATATCGATGCGGAAGACGGAAAGCTGTATGAGTTCTATGTGCGGACGCCGCTTCTGTGGGAAGAGATCGATGCGGATGCCGTCGTGGAGGGCTGGAGCAGTTATATGGGACTTGGAAGTCCCGAGCCCTATGAATCGGAAAATCCGCTTCTGGAAACGACTCCCTATTTTAAAAAATATGTATTTCCCGGAATGGGAGATGCGAGGACGATCGTTACGGTTGGTTTTTATGAGGGAATCAATGAGCTGTTTCTGAAAATTGAGAAATAACGGCAGGAAAGTATTCAAAAAGCGCCTGAAAAATTGATTTGCCGGATATGATGCAAAAATGATGCAACTATGATGTGAATTTGATGCAGAAATGATGATAATATGATGCAGCGCCCGTGTAATCTTGTATTAACGAGATGACACGGGTGTTTTCTGTTTATTTTATCAGGAAATTACGCAGCGGCGTAGTAAGATGCCAATACGCAGGCTGCGAAATTTGCGCTTTTATATAGGGCATATGTGTCGCACAGGAACGGAGAGGAAGGACAGCGCATGTACGAAAGAGGAAGTTATCTGCCCAGATATTATCATAAGTATCAGAGTAAAGAGAGAAAGAGGAAACGGAACAGACGAATTCTGGCAGGGGCGGCAGCCCTGGCGCTGATCTGTCTGTCTGTTTTTACCGTTCATCGGATTCCTGCCGGAGAGGTGCTTGCGGCAACGCATAAGGATGTCACCTGCTGGCCGAAGCATTCCGATATGGGAACGGTTTCCGGGGGACCGGCGAGACTGGATATTGCCCGGATGCAGGCGCAGATAAAAGAAAATGCGATTCCGGTGATTTTCGTGGATGCGGGACATGGCGGAGAAGACGCCGGATGTTCCAGAGCAGGCGTGATGGAAAAGGAGATCAATCTGGAAATTGCTCTGAAGGTCAGGGATCAGCTGGAGACGCTCGGCTATAAGGTGATTATGGCAAGGGATTCTGACGTTACCGTCTCCAAAGAAGAGCGGGTGGAACAGGCCAATGCGGCCCAGGCGGATATCTACGTCAGCATACATCAGAATGCGACGGATGACGGAAGCGATGCCAGCGGTATGGAAGTATGGTATGACGGCGCGGATACGACGCGCTCCAATGAAAGGCTGGCCCGGCTGATCAGACAGCAGACCATAAAAAGTACGCAGGTTGTTGAGCGTGAACTTCGCGGCAACGCGGATTTTCATGTGACCGGAAGCACGAAGATGCCATCCTGTCTGATCGAGACCGGATTTCTGACCAATGCG
>CANDFU010000369.1 GCA_947384095.1 uncultured Roseburia sp.
CAACACAATAACCTACACTCTTTCCCTACACGACGCTCTTCCGATCTAAGGGCAAGACTCCCGCCCGAAAGCGCACGCATCACGGCAAACCACTCTGCTTCGCGGTAGAGAAGCTCCATTTTGCGGTTCATCCGCTTATTATAAGCATGGCTCGTATATGTGCCGCGGTGATATTCCAGATACAGCTCCCCGTCCCAGGTATTGACATACTGATCCGTCTGCTCCACATTTTCCTTCAGCTTCTCAAAGTACGCCCCTGCCGTCGACGTCTTAAGGTTCGGCAGACCCGGAATCCGGTCAATTCTGCGCCTCCGCTCAAGATTATCACGGTTCACACCGCCTCCTCCGTCCCCGAATCCGTAAGCGATCAGAAGATCACGGTTCATCTCCTTTTCACTGTACGCGTCCCAGACCCCCTTTACCGTCCGCGGGAGAAGCTCGCCGTTGTATGTGTAAAACCAGCTTCCCGGCTTTGCGTCCGGCGTCGGCGTCGTGATAAAATGTGTCAGAACACGGCTCCCGTCGATGCCTTTCCAGTAAAATGTGTCATGCGGCATCCGGTTATACTGATTCCAGCTTATTTTCGTCGTCATAAACGTATCGATACCGGATTTCTTTAAAATCTGCGGCAGCGCCCAGGAATACCCGAACACATCGGGCAGCCACAGATAGTGGACGTCTTTTCCAAACTCCTGTTCGATGAATCTGCTTCCGATCAGGATCTGGCGCGTCAGCGATTCCCCGCTGGTCAGGTTGCAGTCCGCCTCCACCCACATCGCGCCGTCCGCTTCCCAGCGGCCCTCCGCCACGCGCTCTTTGATCGATTCGTACAGCGCAGGAAAATCTTCTTTTATATACTCATAAAGCTGCGGCTGGGTCTGCAGAAAGATATATTCCGGAAACATCTCCATCATCCGCATCACGGTAGAAAATGACCGGGAGCATTTTTCCCGCGTATGTTTCAGCCTCCAGAGCCATGCCGTATCAATATGCGTGTGCCCCACCGCATATACATTGATTCCGGAATGCTTGTCCATCGCGTTGATTTTTTCGTTGAGCAGGTCGTCCGCCTGCGCCACCGTCGCATAAAACTCCGCGCTGCCCGGCTCGCACCAGTCGATGCAGTGCAGGGCCCGATCCAGATTGGCCAGCAGCTCATGGCGGACGGCATCGTTTCCATCCAGCCGGTCAACGGTATCCAGGATCGCGTCAGCCATATAATACAGATCATCCGTCGCCTCATCAAGCCATCCCAGCTTCGCCGTCTTAAACCTGTGAATCTGGTCTTTCGGGCGACCTCCCCCTTCCAGTCCCGACCACAGACGGAACGTAAGGCTGACTGTACCGCCATACATTTCTTTCTTAAAAAAAACTTCCTTGTGATTACTGTCAACCCCCTGATACGGCTCTCCATCCAGGTAAAGCATCGCCTCAAAACCGGAATTTCCTCCTGCTCCCGTCCGCCCGAAATCAAATACGCCGACGGCCCTTCTGCCGCTCCACTCCGCCGGAATCCCGGCGTCAATGTGCAGCCAGAGATACTTGTCCCTGCCCTTCCAGATATCGCCCGGATACATCGTCTCCCAGCCCTCGTCGGATACTGCCGGCGGCTTCGGATTTGTCTTTCCCTCACAGTCCTCTTTTACAAGGAAATGATCGAACCGCCTCACGTCTCTGTAGCGGTACTTTAACAGTTCATCTACACGGCATCTGAGCTTTTCAAAGGTAAAAAACATGTCCCTTTCCTCCTGATTTCTAATTTATCTTATACTATGTTATTTCGGGGAAAGGGACAACTATGAAAATTCTATTTTTACTGTAAAAGCTCTTGATAACTTACCGCGCGGGTATCAGGCCGCTCTGCGGCCCGATACCCGGGCAAAAGGCAGTTACTCCGTTTCCGTGGATTCGCCCGTCACGGACTCATCCGCAGCCTCTGTGGGCTCTCCGGCAACAGACTCGTCTGCCGGCTCACCGCTTCCGGCTGCCGCGCCGTCTGCGGTCCCGTCTACACCGTATACCTCGATCTCATAGATACGCGCCGCCGTGTCGGAACCCTGCGTCGGCTTCACAACGGACAGCTTCACATAGCGCGCGCTGACCGGAGCAAACGTATCGTTTGTCTGTCCCAGCGTATTTCTCGTCACAGTCTTTACATCCGTAAACTCTGCTCCGTCCTCGCTCACCGAAATCACATAACTCTTTGTGTTCATATCCGGCGACTCTCCGCCCGCCTCGGCATGGGAAATCGCGACACTGCTTATCGTCTTCACACTGCCGAGATCAATTGTGATCTCATGAGGCGGCGTACCGGTTGCACACCATTTCTTCGTCACATCACCGTCAACGGCAAATTCGGGCGCCTCATTCGAATTGACAAACGCCGTCGCCTCCGTCTTGCTTCCCTGCGAAAGCAGCGCAAGATCGCCTGCCGCCGAATCAGCTACCATAATATAAGCCTTCTCTGTCTTCTCCGCTTCGCCGTCTGCATTCTTCGCTTTCATCGTAACAGTATAGACACCGGGCTGCGCGTAGGTGACTGTCGGAGCCGTATCCGTGCTCTCCGCCGGTTCTCCGCCTTCAAACGTCCACTCCACATCCGTCGTATTCTGGGAAGCCAGGCTCTCAAATTTCACCGATACCCCCGGTCCGATCAAGGTGCGGTCTGCCGTGAAGTCAG
>CANDFU010000370.1 GCA_947384095.1 uncultured Roseburia sp.
GAAAAGGAGTCGGGAATGGATCAGAGTGAACGAAGGAAGTTTTTGATACGGGAGCTTCTTCAGGAAAACGTGCAGTACCGTGACGTGCAGATTCCGGTGCGGGAGGCAGAACAGAAGCGGCTGCTCCGAGGCCTGATGAATGTCCGGCTTCCCGGGGGGATCAGCAGGGAATTTCTGAAAGTGCAGGACGAATACCTGCAGGAGGAAACGGCGGCGAAAGGAATTACAGAACTGGATGATCTTAGTCCGGTGTCGGAAGGCTTATATCTCTGGCAGGGGGATATCACCACACTGCGCTGTGATGCCGTTGTGAATGCAGCGAACAGCGGCATGACGGGATGCTATGTGCCATGCCACGGGTGTATTGATAACTGTATCCATTCTTTCAGCGGAATACAGCTCCGCATGGACTGTGCGGAGCTGATGCGGATGCAGGGGCATGAGGAAGAAACGGGAAGGGCTAAAATGACAAAAGCCTATAATCTCCCATGCAGATATATCCTGCATACGGTGGGCCCGGTCATCAGCGGTCCCCTGACAAAGGCGGACTGTGATCTGTTGGCGGGATGTTACCGTTCCTGCCTGGAGCTGGCTTCGGAAAATCATCTGGAAAGTGTGGCTTTCTGTTGTATCTCTACCGGGGAATTTCATTTTCCGAATGACAGGGCGGCTCAGATTGCGGTAAGCACGGTGAAGGGATTTATGCGGGATGAAACAAGCGTAAAGAGGGTGGTTTTTAATGTTTTCAAAGAGTTGGACAAAGAAATCTACAAAAGGTTGCTCGGATGATATTGAGCGGCTGAAAGAGACGGTAAAAGGGGCAGACGCCATTGTCATCGGCGCAGGTTCCGGGTTATCGGCATCGGCAGGGTTTACGTATTCCGGGGAGCGGTTTGAGAGATATTTTGGGGATTTTATTGAAAAATATCACATCCGCGACATGTATTCCGGCGGGTTTTGCCCATTTGATTCGCCGGAAGAACATTGGGCATACTGGAGCCGGTATATTTATATCAACCGGTATATGGATGCCCCGAAACCAGTTTACCATAAACTGTACGATCTGGTTAAGGACAAAGATTATTTTGTGCTGACAACGAATGTAGACCATTGTTTTCAGAAGGCCGGATTTGATAAACATCGGCTATTCTACACACAAGGGGATTATGGGCTGTTTCAGTGCAGCAGGCCCTGCCATCAGAATACTTACGATAATGAGGACATTATTCGGAAAATGGTTGAAACGCAGGGCTATGTTATTGATACGGACGGCAAATTGATTCTGCCGGAAGGCGTATCACCGAAAATGATGGTTTCGTCAGACCTGATTGCGCATTGCCCGAAGTGCGGAGACCCCATGAGCATGAATCTTCGGGCGGATCATACTTTTGTGGAAGATGAAGGATGGCGCCTGGCTTCGGAACGGTATGCAGAATTTCTCGGCAGGCATCAGAATATGAAAGTAATATTTTTGGAGGCGGCAGTCGGTTTTAATACGCCGGCGATCGTAAAGTATAGTTTTTGGCGCATGGCCCGCGAATGGAAAGATGCTGTTTATGTCTGTCTGAACTATGGAGAGGCATATGCGCCGGATGAAATAAAAAAGAAATCGATTTGTATCAATGGGGACATCGGAGAAATATTGTATCAGCTTTAAGTAAAAACCAAATATTGCCGGTATGGATGCCGGCTGCCGTGGGCGTTTCACCTGAGAGGTGGCGCCCTTTTTCACTTACTGTGAAAGCGGCGAATCCTCCGGACAGGACTGCGCACTCGCTGCGCTGTCCGTATCAGCGCCAGAATGCCCGTTGCGAAATGACGTAGCTCCGCTTCCTGAAGCCATATTTCCTTAAAACGAATTTCTTTTCCGTGCATATAATTTACAGTAAAAGCGTTTATAGTGTTTCAATCGGGAGTACGCACGTCTGGTGCGGACGCCGTGTATTTCATATCAACGAGGTGGTTTCAAGTGAATAACTATAAGTCGAACCGGATGTTTCATCCGCCGGACCGGTCGGGTATAAGAGCCGGAAATTACATCACGGAACAGGAGGCGTATAATCCCTCCTGTTATTGTGGATCCGGGATGATGGAATCAAGGGAAATCCCAGGGCCGATGGGCCCGCAGGGTCCGAGGGGGGAACCGGGCCCGCCGGGATCTCCCGGTGAACGCGGAGAAAGAGGCCCGCAGGGAGTCACGGGCCCGCAGGGGCCGCAGGGGGCAATGGGCCCGCAGGGGCCGAGAGGAGAGCCGGGAGCACGCGGTCCGGCGGGGCCTCCGGGTTATCCGCAAAACAGTATTTTTGCGTCGTTTCTGGGCCGTGAACTGGTTTTGCCGGAGAGCGCCAGTCTTCCGCTCAGAGTTGAGATACCGGACATAACTGCGAATATCTCTCTCTGCGATCATTATTCTGTCGCACTGGCTCCGGGTTACTATGCCATCAGCTATTATCTGTCTGCGGTGATGAAAAGGCATGGATTCATAAAGCTTACACCAGTGTTTAACGATTGTAAACAGACTGCGTATGCCTCTTATGCAGAGGCGTCAAGGCGAAAGGAGACGGTGGTGGTATCGAGATATTTTATAATAGAGATACCGTCCGGCTCCACACTGTTCTTTGTATGGCATTCATCAGAGGGCGCTTCCAGAATCAGCATGAATCTGAGTATAGAAAAA
>CANDFU010000371.1 GCA_947384095.1 uncultured Roseburia sp.
GGCGCCGCCGTATGAGGGAGCGAAAGATCATTTTCTGGTCGGGGATGTGTAGGACCGGGAGCTTCTGACGAAACTGGTGACGGCGACGTGCGGGGAACTGCCGGAACCGAAACCGAAGCAGAGAAAGCGCAGGAAGGGACAGGGGGGAGAGGTTTCCGTCTGAACGAAGGAGGACGGATTCGCGGGAATCGAACAAAACGTCTGCGTTCTGATTTGTTTTCCGTGCGGATGCACGGCGGCAGGCGCAAAGGAAATAGTATCGGGGCAGATAACGGTCTGGTGCAGTTGTCCGGGGAAACTGTACCAGAGCCGGAAACCATAAAAATGTATAGCAGGATAGAAAATCGTCATTGAACAGATGACGGTTTTTTTGTGCGGACGGAGCGTAAAATAAGTGGTATCGGGCAAACAGTTTTAGATTAAATTGGGGATATTCATTTGAAGACATGTGTGTTAATATATTTGTGACACATTTTCTGGAAAGAAACAGAATTTTTTTGGTGCCTGGGCAGGCAGTTTTCTTGAGATGAGAATGTTGTGGTTATCTGGGACGGAAACCGGGATTATGAATCTGCAGCAGAGGAGGATTACATGTTTAAGCTTATTTTTCGTTTTCTTCTGACATATTGTGCGACATTCTGGCTGATCGCGGTCTACGGGATCAAATCGGGGTGGAGTGTCCGCGCCGTTCCGGACGTCGTCCTGTATGCCGGGTTTCTGCTGGTTCCCGTTGCGCTGTCCCTTGTTTCGCTTGCTTTTTTGCCATGTTTTGACGACGACAATATCGGAAACTGCGTGGAATGCACGCTGGCGGATCAGGAGTTCCTGCCGGTTTATCTGGGGTATTTTTTTGTCGCGCTCAGCGTCGGCGACGATATTACGCTGTGCTTTATCTTCGGGATCGTGTTTGTGTTTACGTTTCTTGCGCAGACGCAGTATTTTAATCCGATTTTTCTCCTGTTCGGGTACCATTTTTACCATGTGACGACGCAGAAAGGAACGAGAGTGTTTGTCATTGCGGGGGGAAAGGTGATCCGCAGTGCAAAAGACGCCGGGTTCGGCAATCTGAAACGGATAAACAATACGACGTATATCAAACGAAAGGATAAAAGGGAATGAGTCAGCTTTTTGCGAAAATCCGCCGGCAGGGAGGGGGAAATAAGTACCGGAAACTTGTGTCCACAGAGGAGGCTGTCTACCCGGACTGGACGGAAAAGATGGAAGGCAGTGTCCCATATTCGCACGAGACGCTGGCGGAGGAGGCCGAGTGGTATTATCTCGGAAATTTTTCGGGGGCCGGGTATGCGCCCGACATTCTTAAAGAGCCGATCGACTCGGTGGACTACGAACAGCTCACGGTGGAGGAGTTTTCAAAGCTGGATTATGTTTTTGCAGCCGAAGAGGACCGGGTCTGTTTTCAGAATATAACGAAGGCGCGGGTAGTCAGACGAAAAATGATTATCCATATCGGAAATGACTTTAAATATGACCCGGGCCCGGCGATGATCACATTGAATGAGGTTCCGGACGCCGTCTATGTGCGGGCGGAGGACAGGCTTTATTTTCGTAAATTTTCTTCGATCACCGGAATCTTTGCGGGCATCGACCAGATTTACCGGACGGCGACGGAAGATGACACGGTGAAATTTCTGAACAGTGACTTTATTGCGCTGAAAAATGACTTTTCCTCAAAACAGGTCAAAACGGCCAACCGGAAGCGGATTGCGCTGGCGCAGGATACGCTGTCGCATTTAAAGACGGGGCAGCGGAAAGAGATGTTTCAGTATATCAAGGATTATTGCCCGAATCTTCAGAATGCGGGCGGCTCCTTTGAGATCGGGAGTGAGGAAGAGCTGAAACTGCTGCTTTTTGGCATTGAAGAGCGGTTTTATACGACGCTGATCGGAAATGAAAAGAGGATTGCAAATTCCGTCATTCCTATGGGCTGAAAGGGCTGCCGCACGAATCGTTTTCGCAGGACAGCCCTCTCTGTGAATCAGGGCAGATGTGTAAACGTAGTGCCCAGGCGGGTATCAAATCCGAGCGCCCGATACATTTCTTCGTCGCAGGGAGCGCAGCAGACGCTCAGACCTGCAAGGCCGTTTTCCCTGCACCATTCCTGCGCGGTCTGCGCCAGTTTTCTGGCGATCCCTTTCCTGCGAAACACGGGTTCGATGTAAAAGTCGTCGAACACGCCGGTATCGGAACAGGCGAACGTAGAAAAGCATTTTGCCACACTGCACATTGCGACGGCGCGGTAGCCGCGCTTCGCCAGAAAGAATGTGATTCTGCCGTCCCGGGCGGCCTGCTGAAGCTTTCCCTGCAATTCTTCCGTCAATGCCTGTTCCCCGATTTCTTTTAAAAATCCGTTCTCCAGTTTTCTGAGCTGCCAGTCATCGGGATCGGCGAGGAGTTCCACGGTAATGGGAACGCTGTCTTCCGGGGGCAGGATCATCAACGGCTCGCCCCACTCGTCGGCGCCGTTTTCGACAAAGCCGACGCTTTTCCAGAAGTGCCGCCGCCGGTCGCTGCCGCCGTAGTTGAGCTCCGCATAGAGCGCGCCGTTTTCTTTTGCCCAGTTCAGAAGCGCCCGGGCGCCAGCCGTGCCGGCGCCGGCGCCCCGGCACGCAGGGGAGACACACGAATACAGGAGAAAGCACAAAACCTCATCA
>CANDFU010000372.1 GCA_947384095.1 uncultured Roseburia sp.
ATACCTCACGGATCACAAATCATGCCTCTCGCGAACCTTTTTGGATATCAGCCACAGAAGAAAAAGCAGCGCCGCAGCCAGCAGAATAAACACCGGATTCTCCATCGACTCTACCAGACTCTGCCCAAACAACGCCAGCAGCGCGATCATCACGGCCTTTGCGCCATAGATGGTACACAGGTATTTTTTTCCGTCAAAATCAGACACGCCAAAAGCAAAATTTACAAATGCCGACGGCGTAAACGGCATAATCACAATCAGAAACAACGCTCTCCTGTCGAACCGGTTTACCCACTCTCTCGCCTTCCGCACCTTCCGGCTCTTTTTTTCGAGCCTGAAAAATCCAGGCCGCACCACCTTTCGGAAGAACAAAAACACAACCGTACATCCAAGCGAAGTCCCGCACCAGCTATAAAAAAAACCCGGAAACGCACCGTGCGCCGCCACATTCAACGTCACGATTGCCACCAGCGGAAGCGCCGGAATCAGTGATTCCACTGCGGCGAGAAGAATGGGCGCCAGCGGCCCCAGAATCTGAAAGGAATCAAAACATTCCTGCCAGAATTCCAGTGTCATCATCATTTTTAAATACTGGAATAATTCCCCTTTTGTCATTCCCTCATCCGAACTCCTTAAACATACTTCCTGATCTCATCCGGCGTCTCCACAAAACAGTCTGCCCCGTTTTCATGCAGAAATTCCCGATCCCTGAACCCCCACAAAACGGAAATGCAGGGAAGCCCCGCATTGGCCGCCGTCATCACATCCACCTCGGAATCGCCGACATAAACCGCTCTCTCCGCCGCAACCTTAAGCTCTCCCAGCGCCGCATAGACAGTATCCGGCGCCGGCTTTTTTGCCGCTCCGGAGCGCTCGCCGATGGCTGTCCCTACAATTCCTTCGAAATAAATTGCGGCAAGCTCCTTTACCGCAGGATCCGGCTTATTCGACACAATCGCCAGAGCGTAACCTTCTGCCTTAAGTTCGCGCAGCAATTGTACCACACCCTCATACGCCTTCGTCTTATCGTTGCAGTGCAGGCCATAGTATTCCCTGAATAACGCCAGCGCCCGGGCAACCGCTGCCTCTTGCGTACCCTCCGGCACGGCGCGCTTCAAGAGAAGCTGCGCCCCGTTTCCCACAAACTGCCGTATCTCCGAAAGCGTCCGCTCCGGCATGGCTAGCGCACGCAGCGCATAATTTACCGCGTCTTTAAGATCCTCGAGTGTGTCCAGCAGCGTCCCGTCCATATCAAAAATAACCGCATCATATTTCCGCATCACTTTACGCTCACCTCACCCGCAAGGACTTTCTTATAATCTTCATAATTCTTCTCAAGCAGCGCGGGAGTGTCAAGCCCGTATGGACACTTTGACATGCACTGCCCGCAGTGCAGACAGTCCTCGATTTTTTTCATCTTCTCCTGTACTTCCGGCGTAAGCTGTAATTCAGAGGGGGAGCGCCGCAAAAGCAGGGACATTCTCGCACAATTATTGATTTCAATCCCGGCCGGACACGGCATACAGTAACCGCAGCCACGGCAGAATTCCCCTCCCAGCTGTGTGCGGTCATGCGCAATCCACGTGCGAAGTTCCTCCGTCATCACCGGAGGATTTTCGATATAAGAAAGAAATTCATCCAGTTCCTCTTCCCTCTGAATCCCCCAGATCGGCAGTACGTTATCATATTGCGCTTCAAATGCATACGCTGCCCGGGCATTCGTGATCAGTCCGCCCGAGAGCGCCTTCATTGCAATAAATCCCATTCCGGCGTCCCGGCACATCTTAACCAGCGCCGTATCCTCTTCAGACGCCAGATAGCAGAACGGAAACTGAAGCGTCTCGTAAAGCCCCGAATCCACCGCCTCTTCCGCCACCGCAAGCCTGTGATTCGTAATACCGATATGGCGCACCTTTCCCTGTGCCTTCGCCTCCTCCATCGCCTCATACAGTCCGGTTCCATCCCCCGGCTTCGGACAAAACGGCGGATTGTGGAACTGATAGATATCAATATAGTCCGTACGCAGATTGCAAAGCGACACAGAAAGCTGCTCCCAGAAATCGTCTGCGTTTAACGCCGCTGTCTTCGTGGCGATAAACACCCTCTCCCGCATTCCGTCAAATGCCTCTCCCAGTTTTTCCTCGCTGTCCGTATAAAACCTGGCTGTATCAAAAAAAGTGATTCCGCCGTCAAACGCCTTCCTGGCAAGCCGGACAGCGGCGTCTTTTTCAATCCGCTGAATGGGAAGCGCCCCAAAACCGTTTTTGTTTACCGTAATCCCTGTCTTTCCCAATGTCACTGTTTCCATATCCGTATTCCTCCTGTCGTAATTTTATGCGTTTTTATTTCTAAATAAGATCAAAGTATCAAAAGCACCTTTGGCGCCATGCACCTGACACGCTACTCATAATAAGGAAAAAACACACCGCTCTTTCCTTTTTTTCCAAACATATTATTGTATTGCAGTATCTCGTATTTTTTCAGCCATTCCGCTTCTTCCCCCTGCGCGTCTTCCAGATGCTTATAGCGCCCGGCTTCCCTGGAATAATATGCCCTGGCATTCACCGCCGGCACTTTCTCCTTTAGATCAGCGAGAAACCTGTGATACGGAGGAAGTCCGATCCCAGATCGGAAGAGCACACGTCTGAACTCCAGTCACCTCTCGTCATC
>CANDFU010000373.1 GCA_947384095.1 uncultured Roseburia sp.
ACAAGAGCAAGATCATGGCCTTTGATCGGCGGAATATGGTTTTCGGCTCCGGTGGCGACGAGAATGGCGTCGTATGCATCGTATTCTTCCGGGGAGAGAGTTACGCCAAAACGGAAGGTGACAGGAAGCGATGCGAGGACGGCTTCGTAATAATTGAGGATGCGCATCATCTCTTCTTTGCGGGGCGGCACGCCTGCGATCAGAATCTGCCCGCCGATCCTGAGTGATTTTTCATAAATCGTTACCGTATGGCCTTTCATGGCAGCGACGCGTGCGGCTTCAAGGCCGGCAATTCCGGCGCCGACGACGGCGATATTTTTTTTCGTCTCGGCAGGAGTGATCTGGCGACTCCCTTCATAGCCGTTTTCTGCATTAAGGACACAGCTTAAAAAAGCGCGGTTCTGGATATTGTCGGTGCATCCTTTATTGCACATAATGCAGGTGCGGACGCAGTGCGGAAGTCCTTCGGCGCATTTTAGGACAAAATCCGGATCTGCCAGAAGAGAACGCCCGAGGCCGATAATATCGGCTTTTCCGGAGGCCACAATGGCTTCGGCCGCTTCCGGCGTGACGATACGCCCGACACACGATATGGGAATGGATACAAGTTTCCTGATCTTCTCTGCGCAGGATACGATAAATCCATAGGGCTGTGTTCCCATCGGCGGAATGGTATCGGCCATATTTCCAGTGTGGTTTGCCTGGGCGACATGGATCGTGTCGACGCCAGCTTTTTCCAGGAGGAGGGCAAACTGCTCTGCCTCTTCGATCTCAAGGCCGCCCTTTCCACGGAGTCCGCCGTCCTTAAGAGGGGTTATGATGGGAAGTTTGTAGTCAATGACGAGATCGGGGACGGCCTTTTTCAACCGTTCCACAAGTGCAAGTGCAAACCGGACGCGGTTTTTAAAGCTTCCGCCGTAGGAATCGGTCCTGTGATTTAAGAGTCTGGAGCAGAGGGAACCGACAAGGCGGTCGCCATGAACTTCAATACAGTCCACGCCGGCTTCCTGCGCCAGCCGGGCGCATGCCTCCATGTGCCCGAGAATGGCTTCGATCTGTTCTTCTGTCATTTCACTGACAAAAAACTGCATATCATGCTTTACTTTCTGCCGTGCTTCGTCCATCTTTCCCTGTGCAAAAAGAGCGTTGAGTGCATCCACGTCATATTCGGGATGGAAAAGCTGAATGCCGAGCTTACAGTCATGCTCGTGGCATGCATCTGCCAGTCGCTTAAAGGCGGGGATCTGATCCTGACGGTAAAGCTTTGGCGTTGGCGTAAATGTTGCGAGCGGGGCGACGTCGCCGATTACGATATATCCGACGCCGCCTTTGGCCAGACGCTCATAAAACCGGAAGCTCTGCTCTCCGATCGAGCCGTCCCGCTCTTCGTATCCGGTTGTGAGCGGCGGAAACATAATGCGGTTTTTAAAGGTGAGTCTGCCGACGTTTACTGGTTCTAAAATTTTCATAGTTTTCTTCCTTTCCACTGCGGTTACGGCATCTGGTATGGTAACAGATATCCGCCGCTGTTTTGTGATAGATTTATTATAGATTTGGTTTCAGGGAAAACATATCCATTTTCTGCACAAAAACTAGTAAAAATTGATCTATTGTAAGAACTGTCTATTTCATGTTATTGTAAACAGGAGGAATGTGGTGAAACTGCCGGGCGGCCAGAGCCGGATTTGGCAGATGGAGACCGGATATGGAGGAATCATGGAACAGAGAAACTATACGGTTTTTCGATATTTGTTTCCGCAGGCAGAGAGCCGGTGTTTTCGGGCCGGGAAGTATTATGCGATTTACTATCTGACCAGAGGGTATGGGCTGTTTGAGGAAGCGGGAAGAAGAAAATCCTGTGGAGCCGGTGATATGGTAATCGTGAAACCAGGAGAGCAGATGACGATGTGCTTCAGAGGAGGCAATTATTTGTCGGAATTGTTGGAAGTCCGCGTTCTTCCGGCATATTTAAAGGAACTTTCGGATGATGGGACCGATCTGGAACAGGGATTTTCATTTGTCCCGTTTAAAACGGCTGTCATTCACGCAGAGAGTCAGGAGTTTATGTTGATCCGGAATATTGCGGCAAAGCTGACTGGAATGGAAGAGGACGCGTATGGGCATTGCCTTTACGAAAAAAATCTTGTGTCGATACTGCTGATTCTTTCCCTGCGTGCCTGCGTCGATGTGGATAAGGTACATCTGTCCCGTAAGCGGAAAAATGTCCTGATGGATGATATTTTTGTCTATATCAGAGAGCATCTGGCAGAGGAGCTGACATTGGAGAGGCTGGAGAAAGAGTTTTATGTCAGCCGGTATCATATCTGCCGTGAATTTAAACGGCTGACGGGGCAGACGCCCCATTCGTATATCGTAAAAGCAAGGCTGGATCTGTGTCGTAAATATATCGCGCAGGGAAAACCGATCAGAGAAGTGTATCAGCTGGGAGGATTTGGAGGATATAATCATTTTTTCCGTGCATTTAAGAAAGAATACGGAGTGACGCCCAGGGAATACTATCGGAAACTACAGTCCGGTTAAAATGTGTAAAATTTAAGAAGACAGTGTCCGGTCAGGACAATACGGCTGCAGCCGTATTTTTGGAAAATGCGGTTAACCCCGCTCTTTCCTTCCTGCCGCAAATAACCGACTGTAGATTCTTAAAAGG
>CANDFU010000374.1 GCA_947384095.1 uncultured Roseburia sp.
TACACTATAACCTACACTCTTTCCCTACACGACGCTCTTCCGATCTTTATAAAGCGGGGAGATGAGAAGTCGAGAAAAAATCCGGCAGTGGCGTTGCGACAGGAGCCTGTGCATAAATTCATATCTGCTTTGCAAATCCATCATAAGCTGACAAGGAAGAACCTGGCGGGGGTTTCCTGGAATGAAAATGTGCGTGTCAACATGGAAATTATGAAGGCGGGGGGTGTACCTGTTAGTGTAATTAATCAGCTTACAAAATACACAATAAAATTTGCCATGGATGAACAATTCTGATGTCTGTGCTCTTATTGGTGTTGACAGATCAAGATGTTATTAAGCATCTTGATCTGTTTTTAAGTAATATCCAGATAATATTTACAAATAATGTTTCTGTTAGTATAATTTTAGAAAAATACTTGATCGTGCAGAAATGAGGCAGACCATGAAATTTCTTCATATCTCAGATTTACACATCGGAAAACGCATCCATGAATTTTCCATGATTGAGGACCAGAAATATATTTTAAGCCAGATTCTTGCAATCGCTGAATCCTCCGGGGCAGAGGGCGTGATGATTGCCGGGGATATTTATGACAGGCCGTCGCCGTCCGCGGAGGCGGTCGGGGTGTTCGACTGGTTTTTAACAGGACTTGCGGATCGAAAAAAAAAGGTTTTTGTGGTCAGCGGCAACCATGACTCCGCCGGGCGGATTGCGTTTGGTTCGCAGCTTATGAGCGGAAGGGGCGTCTACATGTCGCCGGTTTACAGCGGAAAGACGGAAAAAATAGTACTAAGGGATGCGTACGGGGAGATTTTTCTTTACCTGCTGCCCTTTTTAAAGCCGGCGGTCATGCGGCAGGTACTGGAAAATGAAGAGGAAGAAGCGGGTGATGGGGAGCATATGCCCGACAGCTATCATGAAGCCGTAAAGCTGGCGGTGGAGCGCATGGAGGTGGATGTAAGGTCGCGCAATCTTCTTGTGGCGCATCAGTTTGTGACGGGAGCGGGGCGGTGCGAGTCGGAGGAGATTGCGGTGGGCGGTCTCGACAATGTGGACGCAGAGGTTTTTGACCCGTTTGACTATGTGGCGCTCGGACACATTCACAGCCCTCAGTCGGTGAAACGGGAAACGGTGCGCTACTGTGGGACGCCGTTAAAGTATTCTTTTTCCGAGGCAGGGCAGCAAAAATCAGTCACGGTGGTGGAGCTGAGAGAAAAGGGAAATGTGAAGCTTTCCTATATTCCTCTGGTTCCCGCGCGCGATTTAAGAAAAATCAGGGGGACGTACCTGGAAGTAACGGCGCGTTCGTTTTACCAGGGAACAAACACGGAGGATTATGTACAGATTACACTGACGGATGAGGAGGATATCCCTGACGGGCTGCAGAAGCTGCGCACTATCTACCCGAATCTGATGCGTCTTTTGTATGACAATAAAAGGACGAGAGAAAACAGGATGGTGGAGGCGGCGGAAGAAACGGAGCAGAAATCGGAGCTGGAGCTGTTTCTGGAATTTTATGAGCTACAGAATAATCAGCCGATGAGTGCAGAACAGACTACATTTGTAAATCAGATGATTGAACGGATCAGGCAGGGATAAAGGAAGCTCCGGGGTAAATCGCCGGAAAGACAGGAGTGTGGGGATGAAACCAGTAAGGCTGACAATCAGTGCGTTCGGCCCGTATGCGGGAAAGACCGAGATCGACTTTAAACGGCTGGGCACACAGGGAATCTATCTGATTACCGGGGATACCGGGGCGGGGAAGACGACGATCTTTGATGCGATCACATTTGCGCTCTACGGGGAAGCGAGCGGGGATGCGCGCAGGGCGGAAATGTTCCGCAGCAAATACGCCGGCGCCGATGTGCCCACTTATGTAGAGTTTACGTTTGAATATGGGGGCAGATGCTATGTCGTAAGGCGCAATCCGGAATACATGCGTCCAAAGGGCAGGGGAACCGGTTATACGGCGCAGAGGGCGGACGCACAGCTTTTGTATCCGGATGAAAGACAACCGGTCACGAAGACAAAAGAGGTGACGAAGGCGGTCACGGAACTGATCGGGCTCGACTGTAAACAGTTTACGCAGATTGCAATGATTGCCCAGGGTGATTTCCGGAAGCTTTTGTTTGCGGGGACGGAGGAGCGCAGCAGTATTTTCCGGCAGATTTTTGGAACAGGACTTTATCAGAGACTGCAGGAGGAGCTGAGGGCGGCGGCCAGGGAACAGGAAAACCAATATAAAGAGCTGTGCCGCAGTTTTTTTCAATATATGGACGGTATTGTCTGCCCAGAAGACGAACCTTGTGCCGTGAAAATGGAGGGGATGAAGAGAGAAAAATTTGACGGCCGCATCGGAGAGGGGATTGTGCTGCTCGGGGAAATGTGCCGGGAGGAGGAAGCGGTTTTAAAGCAGCTGGATGAAACGATGGAGAGGCTGGACGGCCGTATGCAGGAGGAGGACAGGCTGATCGGGAATATCCGCAAAGTAAAGGAGCAGCAGGGCGAGCTGTTAAAAACGGAAAAACAGCTAAAAGAGCAGCAGCCCGTCCTTCTGGCGGCACAAGAGGTGTATGACAAAGCCAAGATCGGAAGAGCGTCGTGTAGGGAAAGAGTGTAGGTTATAGTGTA
>CANDFU010000375.1 GCA_947384095.1 uncultured Roseburia sp.
GCCGGAAAAAGACAGAACAGCCCGACTGACGCGCTCATCGATTCCTCCTTTTCCGGTAAACCAGAACGATGGCAGTGATGAGGATCACATATCCGGTGAGGCATATGAGCTGAAAGACGTCCAGGCTTACCGTGAAGCCGCGCAGGAAGAGTACGGTGTAAATCTGCATGGAAAATCCGAATCCGATGGCGCCTGCCGTCGCCACAGCGTTGCATTCGTCGATGTAGCAGCGAAGGACGCCGACGAGCCTGCTGTACAGAATCAGCCGCAGGGCGTGGGAAAAGAAAACCGACATCAGAAGATAGGCGAAAAAGAAAACCCGGCTCTTTTCGTCTGTAGCCGTATTCCCGACCCAGGATACGGGTATTTTTTCGGGGAGAAGCGGGAACACCGCGGCCGTATACAAAATCTGTATCAGCAGGAATCCCCATGCCACCAGTTTATCCCAGAAATACCATAGGCCGCTCAGTACATCCTGCAGAGATTTTGCCGGAATCGGCATGTCTGTTTCGGGCGCCGTGAATTGTGAAAAGGAGGGGATTTTTTCCCGGGACAGTTTCCGGCAGACGGCTTCCGACAGCTCGGCCTGTCGTTTTGCATCTCCGAAGTGGCCGGCCTGCTGTGCCATCACTTCATTTAAGTCGGCGTTTCCCTGCCTGAGCTGGCGTATCGTCTCGATCGGGATATCAAGATTCCTCAGAAAAAGAATTTTTTTCAGCATCCGGATATCTTCGTCGGAATAATCCCGATAGTCATTGACCGGGTTCCGCTTTGGGAAGAGAAGACCTTCCTTTTCGTAGAACCGCACGTTTGCGCGGGTGATCTTAAGCATTGTTTCTACTTCCTTGATTGTCATTGAGCACCTCCATGTTTCATTTTACCTGTGTTATAAGGTATCAACAAGGTTTACAGTCAAGGATTTTTTGGAATTTCATACTTTTTTTGGTTTCCAAATCGGGAATAGTCTGCTATAATAAACGCATAATATCACTTAGGAGGCATTTGACATGGGTGAGGATCGAAAAACATTTAAGATAAAGGACGGTAATCTGGGAGAAGTGAAGATAGCAGACGAAGTGGTCGCCATTATCGCAGGGCTTGCCGCTACCGAGGTAGACGGCGTCGGTTCCATGGCGGGCAATATTACAAATGAACTGGTGAGCAGGCTTGGCATGAAGAATCTTTCCAAGGGGATCCGCGTGGATGTGGCGGACGGGATTGTGCACGTGGACGTGGCGCTGAATATTTCTTACGGCTACGCGATTCCGGATGTTTCGGCGAAGGTGCAGGAGAGGGTGAAGAATGCGATTGAGAATATGACGGGAATGGAAGTATCCAATGTGGATATCCGGATCGCGAGCGTGGACATGGGAAACAGCAAATAGGGTAAAAATTGCAGATCATGGCAAGGTACGGCCCGACATGGCCCGGATGGCAGTGCAAGGATGTCTCTTTGACATCCTTTTTGCTGATGCCATGAAAAAGTGACGCCGGGATCCGGACAGGCGAACGCGGCGGAAAGGATAAAACATGACCAGAAGAGAATTGAGAGAGCAGATTTTTCGGATGCTGTTCGGGGCGGAGTTTCACGCCGCAGACGAGATGCCGGAGCAGCTTCTTTGGTTTGAGGAGACACAGGCGGAATGGGATGCGGAGGACGGCGCCTATATCACTGGAAAATGCAGCGACATTCTCGCGCACATTGACGCGATCGACGCCGCCATCAATGAGGCGGCGCTGGGCTGGAAGACAAAGCGTATGGGAAAGGTCGATCTGACGCTGATCCGTCTGGCTGTATATGAGATGAAATATGATGACGATATCCCGGTGAGCGTGGCGATCAACGAGGCGGTCGAGCTCTCGAAAAAATATGGAACGGACGACTCGCCGGCGTTTGTGAACGGGGTGCTGGCGAGACTGGTATGATGAAAAATGTTTATTCCGTCGGGCAGGTCAATACATATATCAAAAATATGTTTGCCCAGGATTTTATGATGAACCGCATCAGCATCAAAGGCGAGGTGTCCAACTGCAAATACCACACATCCGGACATATCTATTTCACACTCAAGGACAGCACAGGTACTCTGAATGCGGTGATGTTCGCCGGAAACCGCAGAGGGCTTTCTTTCCGCATGAAAGAGGGCGATAAAGTGGTCGCCACAGGTTCTGTTGAGGTATATGAGCGCGATGGGAAATATCAGATGTATGCGCGTGAGATTGAGCTGGAGGGTGCGGGAAATCTCTATTTAAAATTTGAGGCGCTCAAGCGGGAGCTTGAGGAGATGGGGATGTTTGCCGACGAATACAAAAAGCCGGTTCCGCGGTATGCGAAGCGGGTGGGGATTGTGACGGCGCCCACAGGCGCGGCTGTGCAGGACATCCGGAATATTGCGGCGCGCAGAAATCCGTACGTGCAGCTCATCCTCTACCCGGCGCTCGTACAGGGGGACGGGGCGGTGGCAAGCATTGTAAACGGGATCCGCGCGCTTGATGCGCTTAAGCCCGATGTTATTATCGTGGGGCGCGGCGGCGGTTCGATCGAGGATCTCTGGGCTTTCAATGAAGAGGAGGTTGCCAGAGCCATTTTTGAATGTGAGACGCCCGTGA
>CANDFU010000376.1 GCA_947384095.1 uncultured Roseburia sp.
CCGACAGGGAATCTTGACAGCCGCACAAGCGAAAAAGTAATCGACCTTTTGAAAATGACAAGCGAAAAGTTTCACCAGACCATTGTAATGATTACCCACAACCCCGAAATTGCGGAAAGGGCAGACGCGCGGATCCGTATCGAAGACGGCAGGATCCATGCATAAGGAGGCAGACAGAATGAACAGCAGAAAAATAGAATCAGACATGATCTCCCGGATGTCAGTACAAAGCCTGAAATCGGACCGTATGCGCAATCTCTTTGTGATGGCTGCCATCGGCCTGGCTTCTGCCCTGCTGACGGCAATCCTCATGTTTGCGGCAGGGCAGGGTGAGCAGACAAAAAGAGAGCTTTCCCACAGGCAACAGGTAAGCTACTATAATCTCACACCCGGCCAGGCGGACCTGCTCGAAAAAGATGAGCGGATCGCCTGCCAGATACGGGTAAAAACAGGTACGCTCTCCGGAATGGACGGCTTTGACGTCATGCCGTATTACGTAAGCGAACTCACGGATGAGATCCGGATCGCCGAACTGGAAACCGGCAGACTGCCCGAAGCAGAAAATGAAATTGCCCTACAGGCGGCGCTTCTGGCAAAAATGAACGTCGAACCGGCCATCGGCGGCAATGTGACATTTACTTTTTATGACGGCAGTACGGAAAGCTTTACCGTTTCCGGATTGATAAAAGGCAACGGGGCCGCAAAGCAGTTTCCTGTCTTCTTTTCCGAAGGCTACGCGCAGTCCGGCAGCCAGTTAAAAGAAAAATCATATGAAGTCCACGCCAGGCTTTACGGTGCGGATTCCATGTATCCGGACGTGTGCAAAGAGACCATGTATCAGATCGGTAGCGACGCGGGCATTGAGAGAAAATACATCAGTCCGTCAAAACCCTTTCTCGATTCTCTTTCCGTCGACACTTCGTTTGTCATCCTCTATGGCCTGGTCGGAGCAGTCATTCTGTCCGCCTGTGTCCTGGTGATCTATGGCGTATTTTATCTGTCCGTCGTCGGCAGAATCCATCAGTCCGGGCAGCTTCGCACCCTTGGCATGACAAGAAGGCAGATGAAAAAATTTATTTCCCGGGAAGGCGGCATTTTATTCCTCCGCTCCGCCCCCGTCGGTATCGCCACCGGTGCGGTCGCAGGCTATTTTATGATTCCGGACGGGTTTGATATCGCAAATACGCTTCTGATCGCCGTCCTTATTTTCCTGTCCGCCTGCCTGATCACAATGGTTTCCGTGCACAGGCCGGCACGCCTTGCATCCCTGGTCTCCCCGATGGAAGCCATCCGTTATGTCCCGCAGGAGCGCATGAAAAAAGAAGGAACGAAAAGAGTGTGCCGTACACTCACCCCCCTTGGCCTGGGCCTGATGAATTTTTCAAAGAATCGCAAAAAAGCCGCCGTGACATTTATCTCCCTGTCTCTCGGCGGAATCATCTTTATGACAGCGGCGGCTTATATGTCCTCTTTCGATAAAGAAAACTTCGCAAGGCAGGGATATTTTACGGACGCAGAATTTCAGATCCATTATTCCAGCTCCGCGATCGAATTAAATGAGAACGGTGAGAGCGGCCTTCAGGCGCACGCGCCTCTCGATCAGGAGCTGCTGCGGCAGATCTCCTCTTTAGACGGCGTAAAACAGATCGGGATCATCAAGGGCTTTCCGGTCAGCTATGACTATCCGCAACATGATAACTACAATGATATGGATATCGTCTATCCCCTGACAGAAGAAGAAACCGCTAAGGCCCGGTCCTATCTGGAAGACGGTTCTGCAGACTATGAAAAGCTGATGAGCGGCGATTACCTTCTTGTGGGAGGCAACAGCGTCGCCATGGAAGTCTACGGCTGGAAGTTTGCCGTGGGAGATACGATTACGCTTCATTATTATGACGGCAGCCAGAAGGCGGAAAAAGAGGTCACCATACTTGGCATTTTGAATGCACAATATACACTCGACCACAAAGGATTACAGGGATGGTTTCTTATGCCGGAACAGGCTATATCAGAATTCATATCCTACGGCCTGGCCACTGACCTGCTTATATCAAGCGATGCAGAAAAAGAGGAGGCGCTCGGGGAACAGCTCACGGAACTCATCGCCGATAAAACCGGGCTGGCCATGGAAACACTTGCAGAGCGCAGAGTCATCTATGCACAGAATGCGGACCAGCTCTTCGGCGCCATCAGCGGACTTGCCATATTTATCATGATGTTCAGTATTCTAAGCATGATCAACACGCTCATTACCAATATCGTCACCAGAAAGCAGGAACTCGCCATGCTGGAATCCATCGGGATGAGCAGAGGACAGATCCGAAAAATGCTTCTCGGCGAAAGCCTGCTTCTCATTCTTGCAACGGTCGGCATGACCATGACAATCGGAACAGTGTGCGGCTACGCATTGTGCCGGATCCTCTGCCGCGCAGGAGCCTTTTACATGAAATTCCGCTTCCCCGCAATGTCTGCGCTCGCCTATGCAGCCGTTCTGATCCTTGTACCGCTGATCATAACCTTTCTGTCGATGCACAGCTTTTCCAGGGAGGCGCTGGTAGAACGGCTGCGAGGAACGGAAAACTGACAAGAAATCTG
>CANDFU010000377.1 GCA_947384095.1 uncultured Roseburia sp.
TCTATGCTCCTGCCGATACATATCTATTTTTATCCCTATCTGGTTTAACCCATGTACAAAAGACAGGATAAAGGAGAATCATATTGGCGTCAAATATATATCTGTTTTTAGTTTATGCGTTTTCTGCAGTTACAGTTTTCTATTGTCTGCCGGAAAAGTACCGTAAATACTGGCTGTCCGTCGTAAGTCTGCTTTTTTACATTTTATGTGATCTGCGCTATTTTCTGCTGACTGTCGCGGAAACCGGCGCCGGTTTTTTTATCGGGAAGAAAATCGGGCAGGCAGTAAAAGACGAAAACAAAAAAGCTGCCAAAAGATATCTCGTTTCTGGCGTCGCCGGTGTGGCAGGCATACTCGTACTGTTTAAGTATTACGGTTTTTTTGCACGTTCATTTTCGTTTCTGCCGTCAAAACTCCTGCTCCCGCTTGGCATTTCATATTATAGCTTTAAAATTTTAAGTTATCTGATTGATATTTACTGGAAAAAGCGTGAGAGCGGAGAGTTCTGGTGCTATGCGGCATACATTCTCTTTTTCCCGCAGCTCTTATGCGGGCCGATTGTGCGTTCAGAACGGATGATGGAGCAGATAGAGGCGGGACCGGTATACAGCGGGGATATGTGCGCGCAGGGATGTGTGCTGATTTTATCCGGCCTGTTTAAGAAAGTTGTGATCGCGGACCGGCTTGCCGGATACGTCGACACTGTGTTTGCAGATCCGGCCGGCTATCCTTCCCTCGCCCTCCTAATGGGGGCGGTTTTTTTCTCGGTTCAGCTGTACTGTGACTTTGCGGGGTACTCGGAGATAGCAGCGGGAGTAACCGGCCTGTTCGGGCTGAAATGTGAAAAAAACTTTGCGCGTCCCTATCTGGCACGAAATGTGAGGGAATTCTGGCGCAGATGGCATATTTCTCTGTCATCCTGGCTGCGGGATTACATCTACATTCCACTCGGCGGCAGCAGGGTATCGCGTGTGAAACGGGCGCGCAATGTTATGATTACGTTTCTCGCCTGTGGCATGTGGCACGGCGGCCAGATGCATTTTCTTTTATGGGGCATGTACCATGGTCTTCTGAACATAATGGCTTTTAAGGCATCAGAAGGAAACCGGATAAAACAGATCGCCGCATGGCTGGGCACGCTGGTACTTGTCGTCATCGGCTGGGTTTTCTTCCGGGCGGAGAGCATGGGAGATGCTTTCCGCTACCTGTGGCTGCTTGTGTCGGATTTTTCAATCCGCTATCATGAGATTGCCGACTCTGTCATTATTTTTACAGGAAACAACACAAGCATCTCATCCATTATGATTTTATTTGTCCTTGCTGCACTGTTGTTTGTGAAAGAATATCTGGAAGAATATAAAAAGAAAGGATATGACAGCTTATTGTGGAGCGGAATCTTTTTCTTTGGCATTGTCATGTTTGGATTTACGGGAAACAGTAGCTTTCTATATGCGAATTTCTGATGAAAAAATTAGGGAAAACAATCGGCGCCGCGCTTGTGATCTGCGTATTTGTGATTCTGTTAAAAAATGAATACGGAGGAATGCTGCTTACGTCGGCAAATTACGGGATGCCTGCCCTTATCCGGGAGAGCCGTCAAAAGACGGAAGGAGAAGGCGCCGTCGATCTTTTTGTGGGTTCGTCCATGTTTGGAAGAGGACTTGACATCAATGAACTTTACGGCTGCCTCGGAGGAAATGAATACCTTCTTACTTACGATGGAAATCAGCCGTTTCTGGAATATTATGAGGTCGCGTATCTGATTGACGCGGGGGTTGACATCGGGCATGTATACATTGACATGTATGCGTTTTCGGCGGCCCGGCGGCCGTGGCTGTCTGATGAACGTCTTCTCCTTCAGACCGATCTTCAGTTTAAGAAAAATATCTGGAACGAAATGTACCAGAGTTCCAAAGCGGGGGCAAAAGATTTCTGGGAAATGTTTGTGACTTCAAATAATGAGGCTGTTTTTACCTGGCCCGTTTATCAGGCCATGGTAAATCCCTCCATGTTCCGCGGAGGCAATTTAAGAAAGATAAAAGGGATTACTGCAGAAAAAATGAGAAAAATGGATATGCCCGATCCGACGAAAGGAGCGATGTTTTCAGAACAGAAGGAGTACCTGGTAAAACTGATTGAGCTGTGCCGCAGTAAAGAAATCCCGATCACTTTTGTGGAGACGCCCAAATATACGGAGCTGCTCATCGGGCGGGATGATTACCTTTCGATTATGGCGGAGTATATTGAGCTGCTGACGGAATACCGCGTACCTTTTTACCTGTCGGAGGCGACCAGCCGGGAATTGGAAGGGACGGAAAAAAACGGACTGGATTACGATCCGCAGTTTATAATCCCGTTCGATTCGACTGATGCGGGAATGTTTTCCGACTATATCCATCTGTCGGCGTCCGAAAAGAAGAACTATACGAAAAAACTGGTGGAGGCGCTGAAAGAAAACAGATAAGATGCCGGACAGAGGAAACCCTCACCTGTCCGGCATTATGCCAGGCGTCTGGTTTACAGACGCCTGGCTCATTGTTCTTTCATAGGAAAGACCTTGTTGCTGTGAAGCGCGAAAGTATCTGGATTT
>CANDFU010000378.1 GCA_947384095.1 uncultured Roseburia sp.
ATGCCTCGTCCACCAGGTCAATCGCCTTATCCGGCAGAAAACGGTCTGAAATATAGCGGTTTGAGAGCACAGCCGCAGAGACAAGCGCAGAGTCCGTGATCCTGACACCGTGAAAGACCTCATAGCGCTCTTTTAAGCCGCGGAGAATGGATATCGTATCCTCCACCGTCGGTTCATCGACCAGAACCGGCTGAAACCGGCGTTCCAGGGCCGCATCTTTTTCAATGTATTCGCGATATTCATCTAATGTCGTCGCCCCGATGCAGTGCAGTTCCCCGCGCGCTAGCATCGGCTTTAAAAGCTGCCCCGCATCCATTGCGCCGTCGGTTTTCCCGGCCCCCACAATCGTATGGAGCTCGTCGATAAACAGAATGATCTGTCCGTCCGAACTCTTTACCTCGTCCAGAACCGCCTTCAGGCGCTCTTCAAACTCCCCGCGGTATTTCGCCCCGGCAATCAGCGCCCCCATATCCAGTGCAAACAGCTTTTTATCCTTTAGCCCTTCCGGCACATCTCCCTTTACAATCCGCTGTGCAAGGCCTTCCACGACGGCAGTCTTACCGACGCCGGGTTCCCCGATCAGTACCGGATTATTTTTCGTCTTTCTTGACAGAATCCGGACCACGTTTCGGATCTCATCGTCACGTCCGATCACCGGGTCCATCTTCTGGCTGCGCGCACGCTCCACCATGTCATAGCCGTACTTTTCCAGCGTATCGTATGTCGCCTCCGGATTGTCAGAAGTGACTCTCTGATTGCCGCGCACAGTAGAGAGAGCCTGCAGAAACCGCTCTCTCGTAATGCCGTATTCCTTGAACAGCTCTCTGATCGCACGGTTGGGATATTTTAACAGCGCCAGGAACAAATGCTCTACGGAGACATACTCATCTCCCATCTGCTTCGCCTCATCTTCTGCATGAATCAGCACCTGGTTTAAATCCTTTCCCACAAACACCTGACCGCCCGACACCTTGACCCGTGCCGCAAGGCGGCGCTTTACATTATCGATAAAATGCGATTTCTGGATATCCATTTTTTCTATCAGTTTCGGAATCAGGCCATCCTCTTTTGTAAGCAGCGCCATCATAAGATGCTCCTGCTCAATCTCCTGATTGCCGTATTCATAGGCAAGCTTTTCACAATCGTTGATGGCCTCCACTGACTTCTGGGTAAATTTCTGAATGTTCATAAGCGTACCTCTCTTTCTGTCTGTATTGCAATGCGCTTTCCTGTTTCCATCTGTGTTATAGCACCTTTTGTTAGCACTGTCAAGAGACGAGTGCTAAAATTGTGTGAAAATTTTATAAAGCGGTGGTTTTATGCGGTTTCTGATGGGGATCTATTTCTATTTTACCCATTCTGACATACAAAACTCACCGCCGATATTGCCGACGGTGGATTCCCGCTTAGAAACTGATCACCTGTCACCGCCTATCAACATGTAACCTGCAACCGATGCAGCAGGCGTTACCACGGAAGCGATAAACCCAAAGCGGGTATGGCGCCCGAAAAGGGACCGAATCAGATCGCCGACGTTCTGAATTGTGATTTTAAAGGGATTTTTATAATGAGAGACGCCAAAGAAGAGATATAAAAAACTCTTGAACCGCTTTGCCAGATATGCTATTTCTTTTTTCCCTTGAAGATTGTATGGCACAAACCGTCAAGGGATAATACATCCTCGTTTACTTTACATTCCTTTACCGTCCGTTCCTGCAGCAGACAGGAACCTGTGAAGCGGCACATTCATATTTCCAGGCAGATGCCGCTGTGTTGGATACACTGGTCATGCGGCAAAAGGGCTTTACCCCCTTTGTCGCATAAAACCCTGCAGAGTTCTCTTTCCCGATTTATTCCCGTTCTCTCCACTGCTCTTTTTTCTCGTTCATCCAGACAACCTGATTGCGGCCCAGGCGCTTTGCATCATACAGCATACTGTCTGCAGTCTTAAGACAGTCGGCATACTGATCTCCCTCTTTTGGGAATATCGTTACCCCGCCCATGCTGACTGTGACCCACGGAGATACCGAGCCGCTGTGTTCAATCTTTAAATCCTCTACCGCCTGGCGGATCTTCTTAAAATGTGCAAATGCCTCTTCCGAACCGTTCCCCGTCACGACAGCGACAAATTCTTCCTCGCCATAGCGTGCAAAAAAATCCGTGCTCCGCTGCAGATGCGAATCCGCCGTCCGTGCCACAGCCGCGATAACCCTGTCCCCTGCGGGGTGCCCGTAGGTATCATTGTATACTTTAAACTTATCAATATCGAACATGCAGACAGAAAACGACGTCTCGGACCGGATGGCCTCCCGCCATTTTTTTACACTGTACTGTTCATAATGCCTCCGGTTCGCCACCCTCGTCAGCTCGTCTTCCATAGCCTGCTGTTCAATCTGGGCGCGGTAACGATAAAGTTTGATATGGGTATCCACACGCGCCTTGACAACCAGCGGACGGAACGGCTTGACGATATAGTCAACCGCCCCGAGGATCAGCCCCTGCTCTTCACTGCGGGTATCCGAAAGCCCGGTAATCAGAATCACCGGAATATGCTGTGTCACCAGCTCTTCCTGCAATTTTTTCAATA
>CANDFU010000379.1 GCA_947384095.1 uncultured Roseburia sp.
ACGGAGCTCACCTCTGCGTACCATCGCCCCGGACGATACGGCGGAAGTTATGAAAACCGCACCCGCCTGTTAAAAAACGGGATCCGTGCGGCAAAGGTGCATGAGAATGAGAATTTTATGGTGACCTGCCGCCTGGGGATTTATGACGGTTATCCGTATCCGTATGGGTTCGGCGTGAATCCGGAAAGCGGGCTTTCCCCCGATCTGACGGAGCCCGTGCGCCTTGTGCGGGAGCTGCATGAGGAATACGGGCTGGATCTGGTGAATCTTACTATGGGAAACCCATATGCAAGCACACATGTTACCAGGCCCTACGATGCGGGAAAATATCTTCCGGACGAGCATCCCTTTGTCGGGATAGACCGCATGATCAACGGCATCGGCGCGGTAAAGGACGCGGTTCCCGGGATGTGTATTTTTGCTTCTGCGCCAAGTTATCTGCGTCAGTATGCGGATCTGTATACGGCAGGCGCGGTGGAAGCGGGGCTGTGCGACGGCATGCTTTTCGGGAGGATGGCGTTTGCGGATCCGGATTTTGCAAATGAGATCGTGAAAAACGGGCGCATCGACGCCGGGCGTGTCTGTATGACCTGCGGGATGTGCGGCGATCTGATCCGCGCCCACAAACCGACCGGGTGCGTGGTGCGCGATGCGGAAACGTTCCGGCCTTTTTATCAGGAATTTCTGGAGACAAGAAAGACACTGCCTGAAAATTTCCGGGGATGAGGCGTGAGAAGGATTTTTAAGGCGCTAAAACCGGCGCCGGATAAAGGTGCCTGCGAAGATAAGGTTCCGCGGGGCGGAATCATGGAGGAAATCATGACAAAGAAAACGGCTATTATTACCGGCAGCAGCCGGGGAATCGGGTTTGGGATTGCGCGCCGTCTCGGGAGGGACGGATTTGCGGTGGTGATTGTGGCCACCGGGAGCAGGGAGAAGAATAAAGACGCGCTTGAGGAACTTAAGGAGGACGGGACAGAGTATCTTTATGTGCAGGCGGATATTGGGAAAAGCGGCGACCGTCTGCGGCTGGTGGAGGAGACGGTGAAAGCGTTCGGCAGAATCGATGTGCTGGTAAACAATGCAGGGGTGGCTCCGGCCGCCCGGGCCGATCTTCTGGAGATGACGGAGGAAAGCTTTGAACGTGTGGTCGGGATCAACACCAAGGGGACCATGTTTCTGACGCAGGCCGTGGCAAAACAGATGATTTCACAGGAGATGGCCGGGCGCAAACGGGGGACCATTATCAATATCTCTTCCTGTTCCGCAGAGGTCAGCAGCGTAAACCGCGGTGAATACTGTGTGTCCAAGGCGGGCATGTCCATGCTGACGACACTGTATGCGGACCGCCTTGCCGGAGAGGGGATTTTCGTGCATGAGATACGGCCCGGCGTGATCGCAACAGACATGACGAGCACGGTGAAAGACAAATATGACAGGCTGATTGCGGAAGGGGCCTTTCCGATCGCACGCTGGGGGACGCCGGAGGATATCGCGGGTGCGGTTTCTGCGTTTGCAGGGGATGATTTTCTGTATACCACGGGAAATTACATCGATGTGGACGGTGGTTTTCACATTAAGAGACTGTAAACGGGAAAGAACATCACAGGAAGGAACGCAAAGCCTGCACAGAAATGAGGAAAAGTATGGAAGGAAGAAAGGTAAAGGGGAAGTGTGCGCCGGATGTGCGGTTTGAGAGCCAGGGAGTCCCGGCACGGCTGATTACGTGCAATACGGTCGTTGTGGGCACGGGGGCAGCCGGGTACAATGCCGCCGACTGCCTGCTGCAGACGGGGCAGGAGGACGTCCTGATTGTGACGGAAAACCGGCTGGCCGGAACGAGCCGCAACACCGGCAGCGACAAACAGACATACTACAAGCTTTCGCTTTCGGGGGAAGACGGCGACAGCGTAGGAAAAATGGCGCGGACGCTGTTTGAGGGACAGTGCGTGGACGGTGATCTTGCGCTCTGTGAAGCGGCTCTCTCGACACAGAGCTTTTTTAAGCTTGTGGAGCTGGGCGTGCCGTTCCCGCAGAACCGGTATGGGGAGTATGTGGGCTATAAGACGGATCACGATCCCGGAAAGCGGGCCACGAGTGTCGGGCCTTATACGAGCAGACAGATGACGGAACGTCTGGAGGAGGCTGTTTTCGCAAAAGGAGTGCGTCTTCTCGACCATATGCAGGTGATCCGGATTTTAAGCGACGGGGAAAGGGTGTACGGCGTTCTCTGTCTGGATACGGCGGCGCGCGCAGTGCAGGATTATTTTGTGCTTGTGCGGAGCAGAAATATTGTCTATGCCACGGGCGGACCGGCCGGCATGTACGCGGGCAGCGTTTATCCCGCAGGCCATTACGGCGCGAGCGGCCTAGCGTTTGAGGCCGGCGTAAAGGGAAAAAACCTGACGGAGTGGCAGTATGGCCTCTCATCCGTAAAACCTCGCTGGAATGTGTCGGGCACTTATATGCAGGTGCTGCCAAGAATGTACTCTGCGAAAGCGGACGGGACGGACGAGCGGGAATTTCTTGCCGATTTTTTTCAAACGCCCGGAGAGCTGTTAAACCGTCTGTTTTTAAAGGGCTATC
>CANDFU010000380.1 GCA_947384095.1 uncultured Roseburia sp.
CTATAAGAGACGGGAGGGAGCTGCCTGAATCCCGGGAGGGAAGAGGGAATAATGTACAAACCGCTGATGATAAGATAGAACAAAGTCAGAAAAGCGGAGGATATCTGTGCAGGTGCTGGTAAAGGACGTGTATCGGACGAGGGAAGGAGAGAAGAGGGAGGAGATCATTTTTGAAATTATAAAAAAGCAGATCATAGGGACCGCGATTCCACGTGCGGACGAAACCGGAGAAGAAGATGGATAGGGCGGCGTTATATCTCAGGCTGAGCAAAGAGGACGGCGATAAGGCAGACAGGAGTGATGACAGTGAAAGTATTGTAAATCAGAGGCTGCTGCTTACGGATTATGCGCTCAGACACGAAATGCAGATTGTCGACGTGTATTCGGACGATGATTATTCGGGGCTGTACGATGACCGGCCGGAGTTTGAACGTCTGATTAAGGACGGGAAGCTTGGAAAGTTCAACGTCGTGCTCGCCAAGACGCAGTCCAGATTTACGAGGAACATGGAGCATGTCGAGAAGTATCTGCACCACGATTTTCCCCTGCTTGGAATCCGGTTTATCGGCGTTGTGGACGGTGTGGACACGCGAAACAGGGAAAACAAAAAGACAAGACAGATCAGCGGGCTCGTAAACGAGTGGTACTGCGAAGACCTGTCAGAAAACATCAAGGCCGTATTTCGGCAGAAAATGAAGGCAGGACAATATCTCGGCCCGTTTGCTCCGTATGGTTATTTAAAGGACCCGGATGACAAATATAAATTTGTAATCGACAAATATGCAGCCGGGGTGGTGCGCAAAATTTATTCCCTCTATCTGGACGGTTATAGCATAAAATCCATCTGTCATATTCTGGAAGATGAGGGAGTCTTAAACCCCACGTTGTATAAAAAGCAGCAGGGACTCTCTTATCAGAATGTAAAATCGGACGCGCTTGGCGCCCGGTATCATTTCTGGAGCGAAACGACGGTAAAGCGGATTCTTTCCAATGAGACTTATATCGGCCGGCTGGTTCAGGGAACATGCAGAAAGGTCAGCTATAAAGACAAAAAGGTGACGTCCGTTCCGAGAGACCAGTGGTTTGTCACGGAAAATCATCACGAGCCGGTGATCGACAGCGATACCTTTTTTAAAGTGGCAAAGCTACGCTCCCGGCGGAGAATCGGTTGTGAAAACGGCCAGGGCGTAAAAAAGGTGCATCCCTTTGCCGGAAAGCTCCGGTGTGCGGATTGCGGCCATACGATGATCAAATCGGGCGGCGTGCGAGGAAAGGAAGGCGACTGGTATTTAAGATGCCAGCTGTCAAACAAATCCAGGGGAAAAGAATGCTCGTCTCACAACATACGTTATTCTGTCGTGGAGGAAGCGGTGCGGAAGAGGATACAGGAAACGGTAAAGCAGGTGCTGGAAACGGGGCAGTATTTTGAAAAGCTGGCGGCTCTGGCATCGAGAGAAGACGACAGAAAGCGGATGCCGGATCAAAAGAGAGAACTGAGAAAAACGGAGAGTGCCATTGAAAGCTGCACGAAATCGATCAGATGCCTGTACGAGGACCGGGCGGCGCAAAGAATTGACGATGATCTTTTTTTCCGGTTAATACGCGATTTTGAGGAAGAGCGAAAGTCGTTAAGTGAGAGGAAGAATGCCTTTTTATCCGAGACGGAAGCAGCGGATGAGGCGACGGGGCGGCGGTACGACGGTGGAAAACAGGTAAGAGAGCATACGGCGTATGATTCGCTGACATATGAGATTGTCAATGATTTTATAGACAGGATTGAGATCGGAGAGAGAGATAAAAGCCTGGGGTGGCAGAATATTACAATTTACTGGCAATTCTGAAATCGTGTTACGGGCATGAAACCCATGTTTCCGGCATTATTGCCGGAAACGGAAAGATGTCGCGCGACAAGCGCGGGGTCTGCGTCTACAGCGGAATCGCTCCGCGCGCAGGCGTGATCCTGCTGAAGGTTCTGGACGAAAAAGGAAACGGAAGTACGGCAAAGGTGCTGCAGGGGATTGAATGGATTATCCGCAATAAGGAAAGATACCATATCAGGCTGCTCAATATATCGGTGGGAATGCTTCCGGGCGCCGGGGAAAAAGAGCAGCAGGAACTGCTTGCGGCCGTAGATGAAGCGTGGGACAGGGGTATTCTGGTGGTGGCTGCGGCCGGGAACAACGGACCGCGGGAAAATTCCGTCACGATTCCCGGGATTTCACGTAAAATCCTGACGGTCGGAAGCAGTGATGATGAGATCGCGGAAGGGGGAGGAAGAGGGCTCGGACGCGGCTACAGTGGAAAAGGGCCCACGGAGTGCTGCATTATAAAGCCGGAGATTCTTGCCCCGGGAACCGGAATTACGAGCTGTTCGGCAAGCGGAAGCGGATACCGGGTCAAAAGCGGTACTTCCATGGCGGCCCCTGTTGTGACAGGTGTGCTTGCGCTTGCTTTTGAGCGATATCCGTATCTGACTCCGGCTGAGATGAAACTGAGACTGTATGAACGCGCCTATCCAAGAGGGGAGCAGATCGGCAGGAAAGCGTGGGGGATCATACATGCAGACAATCTGGTCCGGGGG
>CANDFU010000381.1 GCA_947384095.1 uncultured Roseburia sp.
TTCTCCCATCTTTTTGTTTGCCAGCGTATTGGCTGAATTTTCATCCAGCATCGGTATCTGATCCCAGCTGACCTCATGCACCTCGGATGCAAAGTCTCCCTGCTCCATCTTAAGAAGCCCCGCATAATCCCTCGCCCGAAAAAGTACATTTCCGGCCAGATTTCCCACAACCGCAATCACAACCAGCGCAGCTGCCGCGATAACGGGAATCGTACATTTTTTTATCAGATGCTTCGCATACTCCCTCACACCGACCGCCTTAAACCCAGTCGCAAACAGACTGCAGGCGCAGTAAACGGCACACAAAAGAAGTGCAAAAGTGTAAAACTCCGCCGTCTGCAGATTGACGGCCGGAAGCTTCAGATAAAAATAGACCGCCCCGAAAACAACCGTCACCAGTATACTAATCAGCATATCTCCCTCCTTTAATTAAACCCTCGGAACCCTTTTCCGATAATCTCACTGCTGTTGGTAATCGCGATAAACGCGGACGGCTGATTTCTGCGGATAAAGTTGCGCAGCTCCACCGCCTGGCCGCGATTCATAATGGTAATGATAATTGTCTTTTGATGGTGTTCATACGTCCCCTGCGCGTCAAACACTGTGGCGCTGCGCTGCAGATCATTCATGATAAAGTCGCAGATGGGCTGCGGATCATTGCAGATAATCGTGAAGTATTTACACAGATTAACACGCTCAATCACATCGTCCACCACCAGCGACTTCGCAAGAAGGCCGCACAGCGAAAACAGTCCGATCTGCGCGTCAAATATCATACAGGCTGCAATTACAATGCCGAGATCAACAAAAAACAACGCCGCCCCGATATTCAGCTTTGTATATTTTTTCAAAATCATCGCAATAATATCCGTTCCTCCGCCGGACGCGCCCACGTTAAATAAAACCGCAGAGCCAAACGCGGGAAGCACAACGGCATAGACCAGCTCAAGAACCGGCTGGGCCGTCAGCGGCGCCTCAAGCGGAAACAACTTTTCCGCGAGGCTCAGGCCCACAGACGTAAGCAGGCTCACGTACACGGTTTTTGTCCCAAAGCCTTTCCCCAGAAAGAAAAAACCGACGACAAGCAGCGCCATATTAAGGATAAATGTTATTGTCCCCGGCGAAACCGGCATGACAGCCGCAAGCAGGACGGCAAAACCCGTCACTCCTCCGAAAGAAAAGTTATTGGGAAATTTAAACAGATAAATCCCCACAACCATAACAAGCGTCGCCACTGTCAGGACGGCATATTCCTCCAGAACCCTTATCACTTTTCCCATATTCTTATACATTTTCCCAAAATCCTCTTATCCCCATTTTCTTTTGCGTTGACTGACGATCCTGTCTCCATCAATATACCACTTTATGCTTTCTCTTTCAATCTATGATTTACGGAAAGAGGGTTTCCTGTGAGCCTCCGGCGGATGCTCACAGCACGCTCTGCCGGCTCGCGCCGCGCGGAGTCCGCAGCAATAGTGCGGACTCCTGATAGTAAATGTCCGGAAACTTTCACAGGAACAAAAAATGCCACGCAGCCGACGTACCTTCTGCATGGCATTTTTATGATTCATTGATCCTGCTCAGAGCAGAATCCGGAAAGCGCTCCCGCCGCTTCACCCTTCGATCGCAATAAATTTCTTCTGCTCCGTCTCCGGCAGCGCCTGCTTCTTCGGCACCGTCATTGTCAGGATACCATCCGTGAATTTCGCCCGGATATCTTCTTCCGTCACATTCTCCCCGACATAAAAGCTTCTGCTGTAACTGCCGGAATAGCGCTCTTTGCGGACATATCTGCCTTTTTCGTCCTTCTCATCCTTATTTTCCGTGTGGGACGCCTGGATTGTCAGGTAACCTTTCTTTAACTCTGCCTTTACATCTTCCTTCGTGAAGCCCGGCAGCTCCATATCGATCTGATACGCATCCGCCAGTTCACGGATATCCGTATTCATCGCACTTGCCGTCCGCATCCCTCTGGCCGGTACAAACATATTGTCAAAAAAATCTTCAAATAAGCTGTCCGTAAAATTGTCATTAAAAATACTTGGTCTCAACATAGAACATACCTTCTTTCTTTAAAAAATGAAATGTGTCTCATCATGTTTTTTATTAGGTTCCCCTTATAGGTGTATTCCTATTCGGTAATTCAGTTATACACCTTATTGTTAGCACTGTCAAGAGATGAGCGCTAAAATTGTGTGAAAATTTTGTGAAACAAGTTTATTTTTCATAAATCAATGATGATTGCAAAAGGCGCCCGGAAATGATAAGATGATGAACAAATTATCATAATTCGGAGGAAAGACACTATGATACAGCTTCTACTGACCGTAATTTACCTTGCATTTATCAGCCTCGGCCTGCCCGATTCCCTGCTCGGGGCCGCATGGCCCATGATGTATCCGGAATTTAACGTGCCGGTTTCCTACGCCGGAATCCTTTCTATGCTGATCTCGCTTGGAACAATCACCTCAAGCCTGCAGAGCGACCGCCTCACCCGGCGTCTTGGCGCCGGAAAAGTCACAGCCATCAGTGTGGCGATGACGGCTCTCGCCCTTTTCGGATTTTCTTTCA
>CANDFU010000382.1 GCA_947384095.1 uncultured Roseburia sp.
CAGACCGCTCAGCAGGATTTCCCTCTCGCTGCAGTCAAACAGGCCGATCGCAGATTTCGCCGCCGCGCCGAACCGGTTGTCCAGAAAATCGCGATACAACAATTTTTTATAGTATTCCTCCCTTGTCATCCCGGAGAGCACGTCGTTTTCTGCAAGCTGATGAAAAATCAGATTGGAAAGGCTCTCCCGCAAGGCGTGATATTCCCGCATTTCGGGGTGATAGAGCTGTTTAAAAATATCATAAAACCGACAGTACGGGTTCACCTCGACCGTGATCTCCTCTCCCGTCTCTTCAAAATCCCTCTGGTTTAAGCAGGGGCAGGAAACTTCCATATAAGGGCTGAAACGCTCCGCCATCCGGAACGCGATCCGGCTTTTCCCGATTCCCTGCGCATCCGCGCCAAGATATACCTCCCACAAAAAATTCATACGAACCTCCATGCCAAAGCTATTCTTACGCAAATTTCTCCTTACACTAATTTCCCCCCGCACCGGTATTCCGGATAGAGCGTCTGAACCTCCGACGCGACAAAACTTGCCAGATCCCGCAGCAGCCAGGTATCGGGGCTTTGGGGCCTGAAATACAAAACCAGAAGTTTCCGGTCTCCCGTCCCCCTGACTTCGTCCTGCAGAAAAAAATTCATGGGATAAGTCTCGATCTCCTCTGTCTCCTGCTCTCTGACTGCACAGTCCTGATATTCGATATATTCTTCCAGCCCGAACCCCAGGATAAACCGCCTGAGTTCGCCTTTCGTTTTCACGGACTGCCCCATCCGCCGCTCAAACCGTTCGGCAAACCCGTCGTTCCGAAAATTTTCCATCATCGGGTAGGTATAACGGGCAATACGGCCGGCGGCCCCGCCGTAAATCAGGTAAACATCCCATTTTTTCGCGCTGGAGACCGCTCCGGTGATCAGAAGTTTATCGCCGCTCTGTCTCACATGGCGGATACCGCTTTTTTCCTCGACAAGATAGGCGTGCCCTTTCCCGTATTCGCGCACCGAGATCGTATGCTCATAATTTTCATAATCGCCGCATGCAACCGGAAATCCGACGCTGTCCAGCTTTAAACGCCTGATGTTCCACAGGGGAACCATCTCGTAACGGACAAATGAATTGTATTCGCCAAAGTCCGCGCCAAACTTCGTCACAGCCTCGCCGTCCGGAACTTCATCGGGAAGCTTCGTCAGATAAATATCAGCCATCTTATAAAAATAGGGCGCGTTGACCGTCTTCCACGGTACACCGTTTTTGATAAACAGATGATACAGATGTTCCACCTCAGACAGATAACGCCGGTTTCGTTCCGCACAGATAGAAACAGGGTATTCTGCCCCGGCGCGGATCCGCCCGGAAAAAGTATCCTGATTCCGGTAAAAGTCATCCAATACAAGCGAATCACAGCAGACAAAAACTGTGACAAGATATGCCTTCCCTTCGCGCGCGATCTCCTCCCTGAGCTGTTTCACTTTATATTCCGGCGTCTTTAAATCATCCTCAAAAACAGGGTAAAGCAGACGGTCGGAACGATCAGCCAGGCTGCGCTCAACCAGCCCCGTCCTGATCTGATACCGGTTGATGTCATAGGCCAGATCATTCATGACCCGCTCCTCCAACTGCCGGTACATCGTCTCATTTGTCTCATACAGCGCGAGAAAGACCTCTTCCATCAGCTCCTTAAACGCCGCCCGCTCTTTTAAATCCGCAATGGAATGTATCTCCCTGCGAATCCGCTCCTTCATCTCCTCCGTATGTCCCACAGGCACTCTCACTTCCTCCCGTCAAAGAAATTCAGCTCCCAGGTATCGTCCTCAAAATCAAAAAAAGTCTCCTCGCCCCGGTAGAGCAGTTCCCCCTCCCGCAGAACGGGGAGCACCACAAACCCCCACCGTTTTCTCGAAACCCAGACAAAAAACTTCATCTCACCCTCCTGGATGATATCCGTCTCTTCCTGAATCACCGTGTTGCGGTATTCCCGGTCGATTTCTTCCTGTGTCGTGCGCGCAAACTTCGACGCATCGTACTCAAAATAATATGTTTTCAGACGGCGGCCCTGCGCGTCGTTTAAATAGAGATCGAGCTGCCTTCCGATACAGAACCGGGAAATACAGCCGATGTGATCGCTCGTATCCAGGCTCTCAATCAGGATTTTTTCCTTATTTTCATGGGTAAACGCCATGATTTCATATGGCAGGCTGCCCACCTGATAATCCTGATTCACCTTCATATACCCCAGCTTGCAGTTGAAAAAGTAAGAAAGCGCCCCGTTAAGACAGCACATCTTAAGCTCCGTCCGCTCCTTATCCGCTTTCGTCTCTGCGATCAGCTTCCCCGGTACATACTCTCTTAACGCTTCCGTAAAAAGCCCCGACTTACACGACTGGCCCGTCAGCTTGATCATCTCGTATTTCTGCAGCGCACCTTCTTCAAACTTCTGTCCCAGAAAATGTTCCATCACCCGGTAGATATCCGGCCGAAGCGCCTCTTCAATTTCGTTTCTGCAGAGTGAAAACCGGATCGGACCGTCAATCTGTGCAAATTCTCCGTTTCTCACAACCGACAGCCTCCA
>CANDFU010000383.1 GCA_947384095.1 uncultured Roseburia sp.
TCTGAATGGGATAAAATCAATCGGGCTCGACGAGCTGCTCGCCGCGGAGGACGGGCCGGGGAAGCTTTTGCAGTTAAAAAGGAACGCCCTGGCGGAGCTTTTAGAACGCCTGGAAGCGCGGGGAAGGATTACGATAAACCGCACGGCCGGGCTGAATATGCTCTATCCCGTGGAAGAGCTGACGCAGTATGAGGCGGCGGACGCGTATTACAGAAGATAAAAATGGAGGATTTTATGCGGACAGGGCAGTGTATCGGGCTGATACGGACAAATGAAAATTTCAGAAAGTCTGTCAATCTGCAGCTTGACCTTGGAAACTATGAGCGGATCGGCAGCTACATTCCCACACGTTCTTCCGCCGCGATCCTGAACCGGTTTGTTTCAGCCGTGTCGGGGGAGGAGAAAGGGCGCGCCACGATTCTGATCGGTCCATACGGAAAAGGAAAATCACATCTTCTGCTGGTGCTGCTGTCCCTTCTCGCGGGAAGATCGGAAGAAAACGAAGCGCTGCTGTCGCGGCTGGAAAACGCGGGGGAACGAAGCGCGTCCAGGCGTGTCCGCGCCGTCTGGGATGCGGGAAAAAAGTATCTGGCGGTCCTTGTAAACCCGGTATCGGGCGCCGGGTTAAACCAGGCGTTTGTGATCGCGCTGCGGGAGGCGCTGCTGCGGGAAGGGCTTGACGATATTGCACCGGAAAGTTACTTTTCGGAGGCGCTTGCGGCCGTGGGAGTCTGGGAGCACTCTTACCCGGAAACGTATCGGAAGTTTGAAACGCTGCTCATACGGCGGGGAACCACACCGGAGACGTTCGGGGAGGCGCTTGCAAAAAATGAGAGGGAGGCGCTTGCCTTTTTTAAGGAGATCTATCCGGCGCTCACGGCCGGAAGCGTGTTTGCGCCGCTGCTTACGATGGATGCGTTGGGGATTTACCGCAAAATCGGGCGTTTACTGACGGAGGAATACGGCTATGCCGGAATTTATCTTGTTTTTGATGAGTTCAGCAAGTATGTTGAAGGCCATGCGGAGGAAGGCTTTTCAAACGATATGCGGATCCTCCAGGATATGTGCGAGCTGGCGGAGAGCGGGGAGCCGGACCTGTTTCTCACACTGGCCGCGCATAAGAGCGTCCGCGCATATCAGAAGGGGATACCGGAGGACGCAAAGAATGCCTTCCGCGGAGTGGAAGGGAGGCTTACGGAGGTGGAGTTTGTGGTCTCCGCGCAGAATGATTATGAACTGATTGCCGACGCGCTGATCCGGCAGGAACCGCAGTTTTCCGAGGCATACCGCGATCTTCTGGGGCAGACGGATTACCGGGAGTTTTTGTGCAGATCGAGGGAGATGCCCTGTTTTTGCCGGCTGTTTTCCGAGGAAGATTTTTTTGAGACGATCGGAAAGGGGTGTTTTCCGCTGACGCCGCTGTCCGGCTATGCGCTGCTGCGCATCAGTGAGCGCGTGGCACAGAATGAGCGCACGGTTTTTACGTTTCTCGCCGGGGACGGGCAGGGAAGCATGGGGTGGATTCTGCGGAGGGGAGGGGACGCGCTGGTCGGGATGGACCGGCTCTATGACTATTTTACGCCGCTGTTCCGGGATGCGGCCGATCAGCCGTCGGTTCACCGCGAATGGGCAAAGGCTGAAAATGCGCTGGACTGCCTTTCCGATGAAGCGGAGCGTGCCGTCGTAAAAGCGCTCGCCGTTATCCGCATGATCCGCCGCGAGGATGAGCTTCCGGCGCGCGAGGCGTCCGTCTGCCTGTCTCTGGCAATGGACGAAGAGCGGATCCGGCGGGCGGTGAGGTCGCTTGTGGAAAAAGAAATGATCGTATACCGCAGCAGTGTCGGAGCCTATGCCTTCCGCAGCCATGTCGGTGTGGATATCGAAAAGGAGATTTTAAAGAAGGCGTCAGAGTATGAAAACCGGGGCCGTGTCTGTGATATTCTGGACGCGGCGCTTCGCACAAAATACGAGATTCCCAGAAAGTACAACCAGAAATATGCGATGACGCGCTATTTTCAGTATGTTTTTCTGGAAAAAGAGGAAATTCCGTATTAAGGCAGCCTGTGGAAAAGGAACGCGGGCATACAGGGCAGGCCTTTCTGGCAGCAGAACAGCAGGAATATTTTCTTGCCGCCGGACTGGATTGTCTGCTGGGTAAGCAGAAGGATGAATTGACCAGACAGACAGTCAGGGCAAATATGAAGCAGATTGTGAAAGATAAGCTCTACTGTCTGCCCGGCAGCAGGAGAAAAGAGCAGGAATGGTGGCAGGAGGATTCTCTTTTTGTAAGGCTAAAGCAGGTGATGCATGCGGTAGAGGACTGCTTTGGCTTGGTATTTTTTGACTGCGGCAGCCGGAAGGATGATTTTACACAGAGCATACTGCAGGAAGCGGATATCTGTGTTTTGAATATGAATCAGGAATCAGAATTAATCGGAGATTATTACAGGAATCCTCCTGGTTTTCCAGGGAAGATCTTTTTTCTGGTGGGGAATTATTTTGCGGATGGTTTGTATACAAGGGAAAATTTACAGCGTCTTTACCGGGTGGACGAAAACCTGCTTGGAGC
>CANDFU010000384.1 GCA_947384095.1 uncultured Roseburia sp.
CCTGTGCGAGAAGAACCTTCACTTTCATCGCGCCGGGCAGGTCTGCCATTGCCGTGTAGTGTTCCTCGGTCGGGATTCCGAGACCGTTTAAGAGGGTGGCTGCGTCGGATTCCGCATTCCAGCCGTCCATCTCCGCAAACTCCGCCTCGAGTTCGCTGGCGCGGATCCCGTCCGCGTCGGTAAAGTCCTCTTTCATATAAATGGCATCTTTTTCCTTCATAATATCGTAGAGGCGCCTGTTTCCCATGACGACGGTGTCGAGCACCGTAAATTCATCGTATCTGAAATGATCCTGCTGCAGAAAGGAAAGGCGCTGTCCCGGTGTTACGATGACGTCCCCGTTTGTGGGTTCGAGCTGTCCCGATAATATTTTTAAAAATGTGGATTTGCCGGCACCGTTGGCGCCGATCAGGCCATAACAGTTCCCTTCCGTGAATTTGATATTTACGTCCTCGAACAGAGCTTTTTTTCCAAGGCGCAGTGTGACGTTGCTTGTGCTGATCATATTTATTTCTCCTGACTTTTTCTGAATTGGACTGGTTGCTGCTGCGGAATCCCTGTGCTGGCTTCGGATAAAAATAACCGGAAATTCCGCGTCAACACGTATCATACTAAAAAAAGAAAAGAAATGCAACCGGTTCGTGTGCACAAATCGGAATGTATATATTGAAAAAAAGGCCGTCCTTTATTATACTGAAACCGGGGGGCAGATATGAATTACGTGGGGAAGAGAAGGAAATATACGAAACTGTTTTTAAAAGCGCTCAAAATCGCACTTGGCAGCAGCGCAGCCATTTACCTTGCGATGATACTCGGGCTCGATTATGAGATCTCGGCGGGGACGATTACTTTGCTGACGATTCTGACGACAAAATGGGAGACGGTGAAGCTGTCGCTGTTCCGTGTGATTACACTGTGCTTTACCATCGCAGTGGCCTGGCTTGTTTTCACGCACATTGACAACGAGTGGGCGGCCTACGGCATTTTTGTTTTTCTGGTCGTTATCGTGTGTGAACTGCCTGGCTGGGGGGCGACATTGTCTGTCAATGCCGTGATCGGGGCGCATTTCCTGACAAGCCTGGAGTTTGACCGGGCGTTTATCATCAATGAATCGCTGCTTGTGCTGATCGGGATTACGATGGCGGTTATTCTGAATTTGTTCCATGATAACCGGAATTTTAAAAAGGAGCTGGTCGCGCACATGCGTCTTGTGGAAAGGCGTCTTAAGGGCGTGCTGGCGGAGCTGGCTGTTTACCTTACGGATACGAAGGGGGAGGAAAATGTCTGGGAGGATATCCGCGATCTTGAAGCACGCTTAAAACAGTATATCAGGGACGCCTGCGAATATCAGGATAATACGTTCCTGTCACATCCGGGATATTATATCGATTATTTTCAGATGCGCGCGCAACAGTGCAGTGTACTGCACAACCTGCACCAGGAGGCGAAAAAAATCAGAAACATGCCGGTTCAGGCGAAGGTAGTCGCAGACTATATGCGTTATCTGTCGGAGTATATCATTGAGGTTAATTCCCCGGTCCGGCAGATAAAACGACTTGAGGATATTTTTGCCGGGATGAAAGAAGAACCGCTGCCGGAGACCAGGGAAGAGTTTGAGAGCAGGGCGATTTTGTACCATATACTGATGGACCTGGAGGATTTTCTTGTTCTCAAAAAGCGGTTTGTCGAAGGGCTGAGCGGGCGGCAGTGGGAGATCTACTGGAAGAGTGCCGCAAAGGAAGATACATAACAGACTCATCTGTAAAAAAGGCGGCTATATATGCCGCGGGGTCTGCCGCGTACCCTGCCATCTATAAAAATGCCCGGAGCGGGAAGGGCGGCGGTTATGGATTTTAACTATTGATTTTTCTGGCAGAAAGGAATATGATATTGGCGTATGACTGCGTGCACGTGCACATAATGGCGAATGTGGGTCGCGCAAGCGACAGAACGGAGGAAGAATGAAATTTTTTATCGACACGGCTAATGTAGATGATATCCGCAGGGCAAATGACATGGGAGTGATCTGTGGGGTTACAACCAATCCGTCTCTGATTGCGAAAGAAGGGAGAGACTTTAACGAGGTAATCAGAGAGATCACAACGATTGTCGACGGGCCGATCAGCGGCGAGGTTAAGGCGACTACGGCTGATGCGGAAGGGATGATAAAAGAGGGGCGCGGGATCGCGGCCATCCACCCGAATATGGTGGTAAAAATACCGATGACAGTGGAAGGATTAAAGGCGGTAAAAGTGTTGTCGAAGGAGGGAATCAAAACCAATGTGACGCTTATTTTTTCCGCAAATCAGGCGTTGCTGGCGGCGAGGGCCGGAGCGACGTATGTATCTCCATTTCTGGGGCGTCTTGACGATATCAGCACAACGGGCGTCGCGCTGATCGAGGACATCGTACAGATTTTTGACAATTATGGCCTTGAGACGGAGATTATCGCGGCTTCCGTCCGTCACCCGATTCATGTGACAGACTGTGCGCTGGCGGGAGCGCATATCGCAACCGTACCGTATCAGGTGCTCGAGCAGATGACGAAACATCCGCTCAC
>CANDFU010000385.1 GCA_947384095.1 uncultured Roseburia sp.
AGAGGCATACGAAATATTATTTTCGCAGACCGAGAGCGAACTTGCAGATATCTCCTGGTCTGAATATGACGACGTGCTTTTTATCTCCAAAAGTATCGGAACGATCATCGCGGCATCCTATGCGAAAAAACATGGACTGGAATCCGCAAGGCACGTCCTTTATACGCCTCTGGCACAGACCTATCACTTCGCGCCGAATTGCGCGATCGGCTTTATCGGAACGCAGGACCCATGGAGCGATACGGATGAGATTATCCGGCTCTCCGACATAAACCATATCCCATTGACCGTATATGAGGGCTGCAACCATTCCCTCGAATGCGATGACACCTTGAAAAACATCGAAAACTTAAAAGATATCATGCTGAGGACGCTGGATTTCTGCGATTCAACACGACGATCGCCGCAAAAATAATGCCGACTCCGATCACCCCGAAGAAATCCATCTGTTCTTTCATCACGACAACCCCCAGCAGGGAAGCGACAGCCGGCTCGATGGATGCTATCACCGCCACACGGCTTGCCTCCATGTCCTCCAGCGCAAGATTGTAACACAGGTAAGGACATATATTGCAGACGAAGGATGCCGCCGCAAGCCACACCCCGGCAGACGGATTCGCCGCAATGATCGCCGTCAGCTCTCCCGGATCGATCAGCGTAACCCCCGCAAGAGCCGCCGTCAAAAAAGAATAAAACAGCACTGTCACCGCATGGTAGCGCTTCAGCAAAATCCCTGCCACAATGCTGTAAAAGGCATACCCGACGGCCGCCGCCAGTCCCCACAGATAGGCCTGAAACGGGTAAGCGAGACTTCCGCCCATAATACCGGACACAAAGGCGCAGCCTGTGACCGCCATGAGCACTGCCGCCACCTTGTGAAACGTGATCCTCTCCTTAAAGATAACGGCTGACGCTATCGTCACGATCGCCGGCGATGTATACAGCAGAACTGCCGCCACCGGCATGGAGGATTTCTCGATGGTGATCCCGTAGCAGATATTAAAAAACAGAAGACACAATATCCCCGTCACGCAAAACCACAGAATGTCCCGCGGGCGGATTTTCAAAAGTTCTCTCTTCCCTATCCCCAGAAAACTTCCGACAAGAATCACTGCAATCAGATATCTCCCCACCGTCATCGGCACGGAACCGATGCCATATGCTCCCAGTTTATGTACAAACAGCCCTACGCTGGCCCACATACAGGCCGAAAGGACTGCCAAAATAGCCGCTCTTTTTTCTTTTGCACTCATGGTACCCTCCTGTCAGACACAGTACCATTATATATTTTTTTCCGCTTCTTTCTCAAATCCGCTTTTTCCCACCGGCGGTGCAAAATATTATTTATCAGGATAATCAGAGCCGCTCTGACAAACCTTTTGTATATTTTCTATCTCAGCAGCGCCATACTTCCCGTCAATTTGTTTACCTTCTTTTTCGCACCGCAAACAGCAACCCCATAATAATTCAGTTCCGTCTCTGAAACCTCCTTCATCTTTTCAATGAACTCGTCATAGGTCTTACACCCCTGCGCAAGGTCTGAAAAATCCACCACCGTCAAATCCGAAAACTCCGGCTCATACAGCTTTTCACGGATAGACTTGATCACCTCCACATTTCCCTTTAAGATCGGCACCGGAAATTCAATGATCCCCAAATGCCCGTTTCCTGTCCTGTCATACACATCTGCGCCTACGACCTCCGGCATCTGCTTCCCCAGCGTGATGCCCATGATCGCCGCCGTGTTCGCTATGATGCCAAGGGGCAGGTTCTCGTCAATCACCATGACACATTTTTCATTCTGTAAATCCATTTTAATCCTCCTGTTTTTGGGAGGATTTCTCCTCCTGTTTTTTCTGGTAACAGCGGTAGAGATAGGTTCTGCAAAAGCCCAGCCGCCCGTATTGCTCCGGCAGTTCTTCCTTCCCCGGAATATCCGCCAGTATCCTCACGATTCCATTCGTCACCGAAAAGCGCAGGATTTTCTCCAAGTCCGTATCCGACAGGTTCCCGTCCTGCAGGAATAAAAGCTCCTCCCGCTTTATCCCGACAACCGACTCTCCCTCCATGACATATCCTATCCCGTCGTTCCTGTCCTTTAAGAGAAGTCCGCCCTGCATTTTCCCTTCCATGAACGGCTTTCCGGTATCCGCCGTTAAATTCCATTGACCGACCACGCCGCATTTTTCCAGCCCGTACCCATTGTCCGTAAGGATGGCGCTCAGGTGGTAATTGGTTTGCTCCACAATGCGGAACACACACCCTGCTCCGCACTGGCGGCTGATCTCCTCGCATCTGCGTATGTTCTCCGGGATATCCTCTGAGAACCTGTAATACAGCGGATAGACCCAAAGCCGGCCTTCCATTCTTTTCAGAACCCATCCCCGCCAGACTTGCGTTTCCCTGTCGGGGAACAGACTGATAATCTGCTCCTCCGTCCTTATCGCAGGCTCATTCACTTTTCCCCACTTCCTTTTCCGTTATATTCAAAATGTCACCATCCCCGCCTTTTTCCGAGAATATCACACGGTAAGTGCCCGGCGCAAGCCCTATGAACTG
>CANDFU010000386.1 GCA_947384095.1 uncultured Roseburia sp.
GGAGTACGGGACCGCGGGAAGCATGCCCGGGGAGCTGGCCGATATGGGAAAGCTCCTCGTAAAGCAGGGCAGACTTCCGCAATCGGAGGGGGAAATCGTAATCGAGGAGAGCGTGGCGGATGCCCTGGGGTATGAAAATCCCGTGGGTGAGACGGTCGCGCTGAAATTAGAGACGATTCTGGTCAGCGAGGATAAGCAGAATTACCTGATGGGGAAATATCAGGATTATTTTGCGGATGATAACTTTGCCGGAATGCCCGCCGCGTCCCGCCGCCAGATAGCAAAGCGTGAGCGCGTGTCGGATACGCTGGAGCTGAGCGTCAACAGTGAGTACAGCTTTCTCTCGGATGTGCAGGATATCAAGCCGGAGCAGATCGAGGAAAACGGTCTGCTCTATGAGCAGACGCTGATTCTGACGCGGGAATATAAAATTACCGGCGTTGTGCAGTCTTTTTCCGGCTTCTGGGATACCGGGGCGTATGAGGCGGGAAGTCTTTTTGTGAGCCCGTCGGAGGCGGAATATCTTTTACAGGCCGTCCGGCAAAATACGCTTCTGGATTTACCGGATTTTTCATTTGACGCAAATGTATTTGTCCGGTCGGAAATACACGAAGAAAATCTGTTCGGGGTGATGAAAGACCGGTATCTGACGCCGGAAGAGACGGAGGGTACGGGAAAGCGGATGCGTGCATTCCGCCGGAATACATATGCTTATCCGGAGGCGGACGGCGACGTGGAGAGCACGCTGGCATTCCTGATTATCGTGGTCATTTTTGTCGTTGCGTTCTGTGCCGTTCTGCAGGTTTTTCTGACACAGATGAAAGGGCGGGCGCGGAAAATCGCATTGCTCAAGGCGGTCGGCATGACAGACGGACAGGTCTTGGCGATGCTGTTCTGGGAAGGCGTGTATCTGCTCTGCTTTTCGGCTCCCGCCGGAGTGGTTCTGGGATTTGCGGCGGGACGGGGGGCGGTGGAGGTGCTGAATCAGACGATGGGACTAAACCTCTCATTTTTTATACGGCCGCATCTGCTTGGAGCGGGGATTTTTGCAGGATGTGCGGCCCTCTTTGCCGGGATGCTGCTGCCGCTTTATAAAGCGCTCAAAGTGCCGCTGACCGGAACGATTGCGGTGACGGACGTGAGAAAAAAACGGAAGGCGCAGACGCGGCGGGGAAGGAAACAGATCGTGGAAAACGGGGAAGCTGCGGGGATACGGCAGATGCTCGCAGAGCGGAAACCGCTCACTTATCCGCGCGTGAGGCGGCTATACAGCCGCCTGGACCGCAAGAGGCGGATGCTAACCGGTGCGGTCGCCGGGACGTCCTGCCTGCTGGTTTTTCTTTCACTCTGTCTCGGCTGCCTGTCGTTTTCTTCGTATCACCGGGAGGTGACGGATAAAAACCGGCCCAATTATGAGCTTAGCGCCCTTCATGGAATGGAGCGCGGGGAGCTGCGCAGGCTGTGCGAGGATCTGAAGGAACAGAACCTTACGATACGCACGGAGCAGTACCATCAGCTGAACGGGATATTCCTCCAGTACGACGGAATGGAGAAGAGTCCGCTGTTAAACGCTTACGCGGAACTTCTGCCCGAAGAGCGCCGCGGGGAATTTATTTTTTCCGGGCAGGGGATGGAAGAGCAGATGCTCCTGGGAGCCGATCCCGGATATTATGAAAAAATGTACGGAAGCGTCGCTGTTTCTCTTTACACGGTCGATACGGGCGACGATATTTATGACAGAATCTGTTCCATGGTGACGGAGGGAGCGGTGGACGAAAATGCGTTTCTGCGGGGCGAACAGGTCATTCTGGTGGTACCGCTGTATAAAAAGAGCGGGGAGACGGCGGACGCAGAGGGGCGGAAAGTGCCGGATACGGTGGAGGATGCCGGCGTGTTTGAATACTGTATGACGGAGTACGGCGGCTATGAATTTACCTTCGACGGGGGGCGCAGGGCGGATTATGACAGGGACGATTCGGTGCGGCCGGGGGATACGCTGACGCTCTATAAGCGACAGGAATATGTTTCGGGCAAAGCCCCGATACCGCCATCCTATGAAAAAACACAGGTGCAGGCAGCCGGAATCATTTCTTACACGGCGGGGGATGCGGTCTACCCGTTTCTGGCCGAAAACCAGGGCATGGTTGTGATCGGATCCGACAGTTTTTTAGGCATGGTTTCAAGGCGGGCCGTGAAAAATCCGGTGAAAGCGGGCGTCGATTACAGTGCCAACGAGGCACAGTTTGCCTATCTGCTCAGCCAGTGCCCGACGGTTTACGGGCAGACGCACGTCAATATTTACACCGGCGACGGGGCGAACGCCGTGGAGTCTGCGGCGCAGTGTGCGCGGATTGGAAAAGCGTATGGAATGTCATTTACAAATTATAATGAGGAAAACTGGAATCTGTATTACCGCGCGCTTAACAATGCTTTTATCCTGGGGATTCTGGGCGGGACGTCGTTTGTGATCGCTCTTATGATTCTCTGGAATATCCGGATGTCGGCGTTTGAGCAGGAACGCCGCCGCATCGGCGTACTGCAGGCGCTCGGCGTTTCG
>CANDFU010000387.1 GCA_947384095.1 uncultured Roseburia sp.
CAACACCCACAGCGACCTCTGGGCCATGGAACAGATGAAGACCACCAGCTTCGCGGAGCCGTCTTTCGACGCGGTCGATCACTACAACCGTTATGAGGAAGACATCGCGCTGATGGATGAGGCCGGTCTGAACGCTTACCGCTTCTCGATCGAATGGGCCAGAATCGAGCCGGAAGAAAACAACTTTGACGAGACGGCGCTCACGCACTACCGGAACGTCATCGCCTGCTGCAAAAAACATGGCCTGGAGCCGGTCGTGACCCTCCATCATTTTTCTTCCCCGAAATGGCTGATCCGCAAAGGCGGCTGGGAGGCGGAGACGACGCCGGACGATTTTGCAAAATATGTGCGCCATGTCATCCGGGCCATCGGAAAAGATGTAAAATATATCTGTACGATCAACGAAGCCAATATGGGCCTCCAGATTGCCGCGATCATGGAGCGCTACAAAACACAGATGATGGCACAGATGGCAAAGGCACAACAGAACAGGCCGGAAACGGATGGGACGCCAGAGGCGGACGGCACCGTACAGGTGGGGATCAATCTGGACAAAATGATGGCAGACCAGAAGCAGGCCGCGCAGGAAAACCTGGAAGTATTCGGCGTGGAAAAGGTAGAAAACTTTACGTCGATGCGCACTCCCCGGGGCGATCTGCTCGTCATGCGCGCCCATGAAAAAGCAAGAGCCGTGATCAGGGAACTTTTCCCCGGTGTCAAAGTCGGCCTGAGCTTAAGTCTCCACGACATCCAGGCGCAGCCCGGCGGCAAAGAACGGGCACAGAAAGAATGGGACAACGAATTTACCCACTATCTTCCCTACATCAGAGACGACGACTTCCTCGGCGTACAAAACTACACCCGCTCCCTGATCGGTCCCGACGGACAGCTCCCGGCCCCCGACGGCTCCGAGCTCACCCAGATGAACTATGAATTTTACCCGGAAGCCCTGGAGCATGTCATCCGCAGGGTTGCGGACGGATTTTCCGGTGAGCTGATCGTCACGGAAAACGGCATTGCCACCGCGGACGATACCCGCAGGGCTGCCTTTATCCGCAGCGCCCTTTCCGGGGTAAGGCACTGCCTGGACGACGGCATCCCGCTCAAGGGATATTTCCACTGGAGCCTTATGGACAATTTTGAATGGCAGAAGGGCTACAGCATGACTTTCGGGCTGATCGCGGTCGACCGGACGACGCAGACACGCCATCCGAAAGAAAGCCTTTCCCTCCTCGGAAGCTTTTGTTCCAGATAACGCCGGCGCTATTATAAAGGAGAGACGCATGAAATTAAAAGAAAACATAAACCTCGCCGATTTCATCCAAAAAGTTAAGGAGTGCCGCTCCGCCGTCACTTTCCGCTCCGCCGAGGGCGATATCCTAGCGCTTCAGTCCGCACTGTGCCAGTATATCTTTGCATCGCTGCAGACACATCCGGAACTCTTAAAAAACAGCCTTATTCTCTGTGAAGACAAGACGGACTATGAGATTCTCAACGACTATCTCACGGTTTAAGCCGGGATGCGGCCATCCCGCAGACCGGCTTTACACGCCGCATCTTTTTCGCTATAATAAACTTAGAAATATCCCGGACTTCCTGACAACAAAGAAACTGAAAAAATCCGCAGGAAATCCGCAGAAAACAGAAAGCGCATCGAGGCGGGCCTTCAAGACTGACAAAAGGACCATTTCTTCTATGAACCAGACAAATAGTTACAGCCAGAAATCTGCACGGTACTGCGACCCCCGCGTGCGTTACACGCGCATGGTCATCCGGGAAGCCTTTCTGGAACTGTTAAAAGAAAAACCGTTTCCGAAAATTACAGTAAAAGAAATCTGCGCGCTCGCAGAACTCAACCGTACCACGTTCTACAAGCACTACAGAGATCCTGCCGATCTGCTGAACGAGCTTGAAAACGAGGCAATCGACCGGCTTCTGGCCCTGATCGGAGAATGTGCCGGCCAGAATCCGGAACAGATTCTCGTGCCGGTTTTTCGCACGCTCAAACAGCACCACGATTTATTTGAATGCTTTGTATGGGCAGATAAGGACAAAAACTTTACCTGCCGCCTCGCCGGCCGCTGTTTCGACAGGATACGTGCGCTGACCCGGCAAAAAGGCGATGCCGGCGTCTCCGTCCCCGCAGAACCGCTCCGCTTCAGCTACATCGCCGGCGGCGTCAGCGGCGTCATCGAATACTGGCTGCGGAGCGGAATGAAAGAATCTCCGGAAACCCTTGCCCAGACGATTCAGGCCTTCCATTCTTCCCTGATACAATCTGCCGCAGGCGGACCGGATAAAACCAGTATGGAGGATTATTATGACAACTGATGAGAAAGTATCCTTTTTTCTCGAACTCATCAACTGCAGCTACCCGCTGTACCGCTGGCATTTCGACGCATCGCTTCAATTCCGGTCCACCGACTGGCAGAAGGAGCTTTTTTCCGGCGATTTTTTCTCCTACATCGGCTTTCGCGAGCTCATCTTAAAACATCTCTCCGACGGGAACCGCACGCCCATCATCCTGGAAGCCGAGTCCAATCTGCTCTGGTTTG
>CANDFU010000388.1 GCA_947384095.1 uncultured Roseburia sp.
CACCAAGAACAAGCGGTTTTCCGTTTAACGTCATGACTGTCGCGCGCATATTGCCGTTTTCACCGGCCAGTGTATAACGTTCAGCGTCTTTCGGCAGTTCCACAGAAGTCGTCTCCGTCAGAGAGTTGTTGATGATCAGATATACGACTCCGTCTTTTCCGTCTTTTCTCGAATGCGCATAGACGTGCGCCCCTTCCCTGATCGGCTCCGCAGAGTCATATACCGTGGTTCCCATCAGCCGGTTCCACAGAAGCACTGCAAAATAATTCGGACGCGGATCAAACACTTCGCGGGCAAGAAATCCATAATCGGAAGAAGCCAGCGTATTGTGGAAAATCACACCGTTTGTAATGGAAGCAAAACCACCCAGCTCATTTAAAGTACGCAGAACATCCAGATAGGTGGAAGCCCAGGTATCGCCGCCGCCGCCCGCATCTCCGGACTCCGTCACCCACATCTCTGCTCCCGGGCAGTATTTGTCGCGCATCGGCGCATAAGTGCGTGCAAAATTGGGCGCAGTCGCCAGATAGGGCTCGGTATTTGCATCCTCTGCCAGCCAGTGTCCGGACGGCATGACGGAAGCGAGGCGCTCTGATACGCCGTTATAATAATGATAACTGAACACATCCAGAGGCTCCTTCGTGCCTTCCAGCAGATCCGCACAGTTGCAGGTATTTGCCACAAGCAGCTCGACACCGCCCGCTTTTCCGTCCGCGCCGCCTTTTCCAAACGAAATATCGTCTCCGCCTGTCGTACTCGGACCGACGCAGATGCAGTCCGGGTAATTTGCCCGAAGCCACTGGAAGAATAAATCCTGATCACGGCGGTAATGTGCCGGTGTATACCCTTTCGGGAATCCGGTATCTTCCATCATATTCGGCTCATTCGTAAATTCTGCGGCATCAATCGGAACGCCATACTCCTTGCTGAGCGAAAAGAGCTTTTCCGCCTCCGCCGGATGCCACGGTTCCTCTGCACTGTGAAGCCCCGGACAGTTCGCCACGGAGACAATCAGCTTTGCACCGATCGCTTTCACAAAATCCAGGACACCGATCCACTGCTCTTTTGTCAGAACATTCAGATACCCTTCGGGAACCTGACCGTTCGTCGTCCCGTCAAAATCATAATACGTCTTGGTCGCCCATGTGCCCGACACGCGGACCCAGACGGGGCCAAATTCCTTCGCAAGACTGCGAAGCTTTTCGTTGTACAGATCAATCGGCGGATAAACCTGCATCAGATCCTTGTACATAGCCGCTATACCCTCGGAAGAAGGCTTGACATAAAACTCCTCCGTCCCGGCGACCTGCTCCGGCGTATAAGCCTTCCAGAAAGTGCCTCCGGTGACCTCCGCAAACTCCACGTTATAAGACATCATCATCGGGTTGACCTCCCGCAATACCTTAAGAGCACCGGGAGCGAGCTTGATTGATTGTGACATAAATGACTCTCCTTTCGTAATTCCCCTCAAAACATCAGGTTACATAAAATGTGCCTGAAATAGCACATCAATCTGTGAATATTATAGTATATTATACACGAATTGTCCACACAAAAGAGATTTCTGATTAAGAGATTTTTTATCATCCCTCTTGACAGAATGTCCCGTATGACCTAAAATACATAAGTATGTTTACATTGAACTGTCCGTGTCCGGCTTTAATGTAACAATTGATGCGAAAACGGTTTTAACATAACCTACAAACGGAGGTGTACGGATTGGCTAACATTAAATCTGCAAAAAAGAGAATTTTAGTGACAAAGGTGAGGACTGCAAGAAATAAATCCATTCGAAGCAGTGTCAAGACCGCGATGAAAAAAGTAGAAGCCGCAGTCGCAGCAAACGACAAAGAGGCCGCAAAAGCTGCTCTGCCGTCTGCGATTTCCACGATCGAGAAGGCTTGTTCCAAGGGAGTCTATCACAAAAATAACTCCGCCAGAAAAGTTTCCCATCTTACAAAACTTGTAAATTCGATGGAATAATCTGACACAATCGGACAAGGAAAGCGTTTTCCCCTGTCCGCCGCGCGGCCCGCATGCCGCGTCTGCAGCAAACTTCCATGTGCGGGCCTGCGCAGAACAATGAATCCGGCCCTGCCGGATTCTCCGCCTGCGGCGGGTCGCTTTTGCGGCATATTTCTTCTCCGGCGCAGTGCGATCCTGCCCGGAGGGCTTTTTATTTCATGGGAGTTCATAGGAAATCCAGATCTTTAGCGCTTCACAGCAACGAGGTTTTTCCTATGAAAGAAATAAAAAAGAGCATCGGTTCCGTCAGCCGGTGCTCTTTTATTATGAACTCCCATCCCATTGTTTAAACGCCACTGCGCGGCTGTCTCTTCCGGATCAGCGCAGAGACTTCTCCTGCTCTGCCCCTGCCGCACTGTATCGCACAAGAAACAGCTCCACCGCCATCCGGTCGTTCATCCGCCCTGTCTTCACAGCCTCCTCCAGGCCGACGCCCTCCTTAAGCGCCCCGATCAGCTGTGCCGCCGTAAATCCCTTCGCCTGCGACACATTCCGCGCCACCGCAAAATCGGGAATAG
>CANDFU010000389.1 GCA_947384095.1 uncultured Roseburia sp.
CGAGAGAAAAAAGAATACCTATATTAGCTTTTGTAGTTGGGAGCGACGCTGCTATTGCCAATAAAGATATAGAAGATGTGCCTAAAAAAATGCGTTTGTTAAATTCCTTTACGAAAAGAGTAAAAGATAATAACCCGTGTGATTTTTGGAATAATACAGATCAATTATGTACTATGGTTAATCAGGCGTTGCAAAAGCAGTTTGATACAAACGAGCGCATTGGGTGGGTTAAAAGCGATACAAAAGGTATGTTTACCAATTTTGAAAAGGTAAATGAAGAGACCTTGATACAACTAAAGAAAAAGATTGAATATGAGATTATAAAAAGAAATCAAAATATACGGCTGGCATATGACTTTCTGGATAGTATTGATGAAAAAATGATTCATAATATTAAGAAGCAGACATATATTGATAATTTTAACAGAGAGATTGTTCTTGAAATTCAAGGGGTTAATTTAAAAGTTAGTATAACAACAAGAATAGAATATGTAAATGTAAAACCGGATATATGTTATTACTCAGTCAATCCAAGATTTGAAAGCATGGATCAGGCAAAATCATATAAGCATGAAGAGTTTTCTATCAACAGAAAAGACTATACAGCTAAAATTGTTTCCAATATAGAATGCACAAATGATAAAAGACAATTCCCTTATATTGTAAAAAATAAGATTCCATTAATATATGAAGACAATATATTGATCGTGCATAAAACTTCACACGTTGTGCCGATTAATGAGTTTTTTCATGTATATCAGCTTGTCTTTCCCTGCAGGAGCTTTTTGACGACTATTTTATTAAAAAATAATCGGGAAAACAGGTACAGATTAAGAACAGGTACATTTTCTTCTTTTAATGTACACACATATGAAAAGTATACGTCTGAATATCGTAAAGATGATGTTAATACGATTACAATAGGAAAATGGTCGTTACCAGGTTCTGGATATACCATAACGATACAGGAAATGAAGCAGCCAGTCAGGGAGTCTGGAAGTGATCAATAATTGTAAAAGCAGTGGACGCCCGATCGGCATGGTTCTGATGGCATATATTTTATTTCACAGGAAAGAGCCTGCTGCAGAGAGGCGATAAAGTGTCTGTATTTCCTGTGAAACAAAAAGCCCTCCGGGCAGGATCGCACTGCGTCGGAGAGGGATTATGCCGCCGCAGGCGGAGAATCCGGCGTGCCGGATTCTTTTTACCAGAAAAGGTTGTACTTTGCCGTGTGGATTGTTTATAATGGAAAAAACAGGAGGGGATCACAGATATGGCATTTGCGCATTTGCATGTACACACGGAATACAGCCTTCTCGACGGTTCCAATAAGATAAAAGAATATGTAGCCAGGGTGAAAGAACTGGGCATGGACAGTGCTGCGATCACGGATCACGGCGTAATGTACGGTGTCATTGATTTTTATAAGGAGGCAAAGGCGGCCGGGATCCATCCGATCCTGGGATGTGAAGTCTATGTGGCGCCAAATTCCAGGTTTGACAGGGAGGTAACGCACGGGGAGGATCGGTATTATCATCTGGTCCTGCTGGCGGAAAATAATCAGGGATATCAGAATCTGATGAAAATTGTCTCTAAGGGATTTGTGGACGGTTATTATTACCGGCCCCGGGTGGACATGGAAGTGCTCAATACATACCATGAAGGAATCATTGCGCTCAGCGCCTGCCTGGCGGGGGAGGTGCAGCGGTACCTGGTGCGGGGGCTGTATGACGAAGCAAAAAAGGTGGCTGTCCGGTATGAAGCGTGTTTCGGGAAGGGGAATTTTTTTCTGGAGCTGCAGGATCACGGGATTGCGGAACAAAAAACAGTAAACGCCGGTCTGCTGCGCATGAGCCAGGAGACCGGGATTGAACTGGTAGCGACAAACGACGTGCATTACACATATGCACAGGACTGGGAGGCCCATGACATTCTTCTCTGCATCCAGACGGGAAAGAAGCTTTCCGACGAAAACCGGATGCGCTACGAAGGCGGGCAGTATTTTGTAAAATCCGAGGAAGAGATGCGGGCGCTGTTCCCGTATGCCCTGAAAGCGCTGGAAAACACGCAGAAAATCGCGGACCGCTGTCGGGTGGAGATCCGGTTTGGCGAGCCGAAGCTGCCGCATTTCGACGTTCCGGAAGGGTATGACGCCTGGACGTATCTGAATAAGCTCTGTCATGACGGTCTGGCTGTCAGATATCCCGATACGTATGAGGCGTTGCAGTCCAGGCTGGATTATGAGCTGGGCGTGATCCGGAATATGGGCTATGTCGATTATTTTCTGATCGTCTGGGATTTTATCAATTTTGCGCGCACGCACGGGATTCCGGTCGGGCCGGGGCGCGGGAGCGCGGCGGGAAGCCTTGTCGCCTACACGACGGGAATTACGAATATTGATCCCATCCGCTATGGCCTGCTGTTTGAACGTTTTTTAAATCCGGAGCGGGTGACCATGCCGGATATCGATATTGATTTCTGCTTTGAGATCGGAAGAGCACACGTCTGAACTCCAGTCACCTCTCGTCAT
>CANDFU010000390.1 GCA_947384095.1 uncultured Roseburia sp.
CGTATTTTTCATACTTCTTGATGCAGGTTTCCTCCTGTGTCTGCAGATCTTTGAGCGCTGCCATTTCTTTTTCTGTCAATTCCATAATTTTACCTCTTTTCTTCTATAATTGGGACGGAAATATTATCTGGAAAGACGCCTCTTTCTATACATACGGCATGGATACTTTTTCTGTCACCCCGGCACAGATACGCTCGCCGGAATCATATTTCCCGGTTTTCGCAAATCTGTCATGGAAATTGATTGTTTCATGATGTATAATGGGAACACAACAACAGAAAAGTCTGATCTCTGATTCAAAAAAAGTCCGGATATCAGATAATAGCAGGATTTGTGCCGCGCTGAAAAGCCTGCCACGGCTTATTGCACACCTGTTCATAAATAAAAGCAGCGCAGAAATGAGGAAAAAATGGGAAAATATTTTCTTGACACCGGGAAATATGCGGCCCTCGCAAGAGCCGCGGCGGCAGAAGGCTGCGTTCTTCTGAAGAACACAGAAAACGCACTGCCGCTCAGAAAGGGAGACCGCGTGGCAGTTTTCGGCAGGATCGCCCACACATATTACAAGAGCGGCCTGGGCTCCGGCGGGCTTGTCAACACCAGGTACGTAACCGGAATCCTGGATGCACTGCGTTCAGAAAAAGACATCGCGCTGAACGAAAAAGTACTGCAGATCTATGAAGACTGGATTGGCACGCATCCGTATGACGAGGGCTCCGGCTGGGGACAGGTTCCCTGGGCGCAGGAGGAAATGCCTGTCACCGAAGCGCTTCTTGACGCAGCAGACGGCACGGATATCGCCCTTATCGTCATCGGGCGCACAGCCGGAGAAGATCAGGATAACCAGGCAAAAGAGGGAAGCTACTTTCTGACTGCCACGGAATACGAGCTGATCAGAACCGTCAGCAGCCGCTTTGCCCGCACGGCCGTTCTTCTCAATGTCGGCAATATTATCGACATGAAGTGGGCAGACGAGCTAAAACCGGCTTCCATCCTCTATGTCTGGCAGGGCGGGCAGGAAGGCGGAAACGGTGTCGCCGATGTCCTTACGGGCAGGGTAAACCCATCCGGAAAGCTTCCCGACACTATTGCATGTGATATCACAGATTATCCGTCTACGGCAAATTTCGGAGACGCCGTGCGGAATTTTTACAAAGAAGACATTTATGTGGGTTACCGCTATTTTGAAACATTCGCAAAAGAGAAAGTGCTCTATCCCTTCGGATTCGGTCTTTCCTACACGACATTCCTGATCTCGGGATCCCTGAAAACCATTGAGGAGGACAGCGTCACCCTGGATATTTCCGTGACGAACACAGGAAGCATCCAGGGGAAAGAAGTCGTACAAATCTATGTAAAAGCGCCGCAGGGACTTCTTGGAAAACCAGAACGCGTCCTGGCCGCATTTGAAAAAACAAAAACGCTCTCGCCCAATGAGACGCAGACAATCCGGATCATCATTCCGGTATATGCCTTTGCCTCCTACGATGACGGCGGGAAAACCGGACACAGGAACTGTTATGTCCTTGAAGAGGGCAGTTACGAATTTTTCGCGGGAGCGGATGTCCGAAGCGCATCGTCTGTCGGAAAGGCAGAAAAACCCTTTACCGTTGTGCAGGAGCTGACAGAGGCACTGGCGCCGGTAATCCCGTTTGAACGCATCCGGCCGTGCATTGACGGCGATTCCTGTCATCCGATATCCGAAGCCGTTCCACTGCGCACAGTTTCGCCGCAGGAGCGACTTATGACGAAGCTTCCCGCCGAAATCACGTATACCGGCGATCTCGGATACCGGCTCCGTGACGTCTATGAGAAAAAAATATCGATGGAACAGTTTATCGGCCAGTTAACCGATACGGAACTGATGTGCCTCTTTCGCGGAGAAGGAATGTGCAGTCCCAAGGTCACGCCAGGAACAGCCTCTGCGTTCGGCGGTCTGACAGAATCCCTGAGGGCATACGGCATACCCGCCGCGTGCTGTTCCGACGGCCCCTCCGGCATCCGCATGGATTGCGGCACAAAAGCATTTTCCATGCCGAACGGAACACTGCTCGGAGCCACCTTTAACCTTAAACTGGTGCAGGACCTCTATGAATGTACCGGTCTGGAGCTGCGAAAAAACCGCATCGACACGCTTCTTGGTCCAGGCTTAAACCTTCACAGAAATCCGCTGAACGGACGTAATTTTGAGTATATTTCAGAAGATCCACTGCTGACCGGGAAAATGGGCGCCGCCCAGCTCCGCGGCATGAACCAGTCCGGTTCCACCGGCACCATCAAGCATTTCAGTACAAACAACCAGGAAACACACCGGAGAGATGTCGATGCAGCCGTCTCGGAGCGGGCTTTAAGAGAGCTGTACTTAAAATGCTTCGAGATTGCGGTAAAAGAGGGAGACTGCCGCTCCGTGATGACGACATACGGTCCCTTAAACGGCATCTGGACCGCAGGAAATTATGACCTGAATACAACGGTCCTCCGCGAAGAATGGGGATTTTCCGGCATCGTCATGACCGACTGGTGGGCC
>CANDFU010000391.1 GCA_947384095.1 uncultured Roseburia sp.
GAGCCCGGATGATCTTCCTTCGCATCCTCTCTCGTGGAAAATACAAAATCTTGACAGTCATTCCCGTACCTGCTAAAATAAATCTGTCAACAGTAAGTCCTGTCATCGCGCCGTTATCGAGGTAAGCGTCATGTATTGTCGTCGCGGTCAGGCCATTGACATACCGAAAATTCAGGAGCTGTCAGAAGATCATTTTATCTTCCGGGCAGCTCCTTATTTCTTGCTTTTACAGGAATGATTGGGTAAGATACATCTCAGTATATCAATTTTAACATATTGTTTTCCCCCATTCCACTCTGTGATACAATACATACAGGGAAAACCCGGATGAAAGGCATCCCATGAAATCGAACAGGGAGTTTTACCATGACAAAAGAGAACACCGAAAAAATCCTCAATACACTGGACTCCGTATACGGTACCACGAAGGAAGGCTTCGTCCATACGGCGGACTGGCAGCTTCTGACGGCGATCATGTTAAGCGCACAGAGCACCGACAGGCAGGTGGATGAAACGCTGCCCGGCCTGTGGAGCAGATTCCCGGATATGGAATCGATCATTCAGGCCCCTGTGGAAGAAATCGAAAATGCGATCAAAAGCATCGGACTATACAAAGTCAAAGCCCGGAATATCAAAAAGTGCTGCGAGACGCTTTGGCAAAGACCGGACCGGGCTGTCCCGACAACGATCGAAGAGCTGGTAAAACTCCCCGGCGTAGGGCGAAAAACGGCGACCCTTTTTCTTGCGGATGCCTACGGCATTCCCGGTGTTACGGTGGATACCCATGTTTTCCGTATCGCCAGAAGGCTCGGCTGGGCCATCGGCAGCAATCCGGTCCGGGTGGAAAAGGAACTGATGGAAGCGCTGCCGAAAGAGCACTGGAACCGGATCAATTTTCAGCTCATCTATCATGGCCGAAGTGTCTGTACGGCCAGAAGGGCGCGGTGCGAAAAATGCGTGCTGAGCAAATGGTGCGATTTTCCGCGGACAGACAGCAATACTGTTCCTGTTCCGCAGACGAAACAGGCAAAGAATCAACCTGTGAAAAGAAATAACATGGGAGATTGATGAAAATGGAAACCACTCCTCTGAAAAGATCCGTAAAGGCACAGGGCCATACGGCACAATATAAAATGCATAAATACTTTGCGAGACGCCCCTATAATGTTTTCCGGCATATTATCAGACATTATACCGAAAAGGGAGACGTCGTCCTGGATTCCTTCTGCGGCGGCGGCGTCACGGTTTTTGAGGCGGCCGCGCTGGAACGCAGGGTCATCGGCGTGGATTTAAACCCTCTGGCCGCCTTTATCACAAAAATGCAGATGTTTCATGGAGATACCGCGGAATTAAAAGATTTTTACCGCCGTTTTCTCGTTACGGCGGAAAAAAAATACGGCGACTGGTACCGGGTGGTCTTTCCCGATGACGAGGGCACCGCGCTCTGGTTTGAATGGGCCTATATCGTTCGGTGCCCGGCCTGCGGTGAACGAATCGTTCTGACGGAAGAAAACAAGAAAAGCAACGGCATCTATTTCTGTTCGAACGCCGCCTGTCAAAACCGCCGGAAAGGCGTCAAACGCGTCGACTGCATTCCTGCCGGAAGCAAACCCCTGCGCGTTAAATACCGGTCCTCCACGACCGGAAAAACGCTGGTGAGACCGCTGACAGCAGAAAATATGCCGGTTTTTGAGAAGTATGATTTTCAGGAAATTGTGGAGAAGCTTCCCCGGAAAGCTCAGTTTACGATTCCGGACGACTGGGACCGACTGTATGAAGACAAGCTGCGGGAAAAGGGCATTCACGAATACAGTGATTTTTTCACCGAAAGAAATTACGCGTTAAACTGTCTCCTTTTTCAGGACATCCTTTCGCTTCGTGAAACAACAGATGAGCGGATGAACGAATACCTGTATTTTCTGTTCAGTTCGTCCCTCCGATACACGAACAAAATGACCCGCGTGACCGACAACTGGGAAAACGGAAAGCCGACCGCCATGGACAAGCATGCCTTCTGGCTGCCCAACCAGTATGTCGAGACCAATATCCTCGACGTGCTCAGACAGCGTTCCAAAGCGATACTTCAAGGCTGTGAATATGCCGCCTCCACCCTGCCGTCCGATCTGACAGAGGCCCTTACTTTTGAAGAGCTCAACCGCCATAACCACTGTTTTATGGTCCTGAACAGAAGCTCCTCCGAGCTCCCCATTCCGGAGGAATCGGTCGATGTCATCATTACGGACCCCCCGTATGGAAGCAATGTCCAGTATGCGGAGCTTTCTACGGTCTGGAATGCATGGTATGCCCGTTATCGGGGACTTGACAGTTACATTTATAAAAAAGACGAGGCCGTAGCCAACCGGAAAAAGAATTTCGCAAATGCCAAGTCCATCGATGATTATGAAGAACTGCTCTACCGCGTATACCGCGAAGGTAACCGCGTGCTAAAGCCGGGCGGTTACCTCGTTTTCACTTTTCATAACAAAAATATCAAGGTCTGGATTGCCATGCTGAGGG
>CANDFU010000392.1 GCA_947384095.1 uncultured Roseburia sp.
TGACTTCTATTATCAGCTATGTGGATCTGCTCGGGAAGGAAGAATTGGATAATGTGTCTGCAAAAGAATATATTGAGGTTCTGGAACGCCAGTCCGGCCGTCTGAAAAAACTGATTGAGGATCTGATGGAGGCTTCCAAGGCGTCGACGGGAAACCTTGAGGTCCACCTGGAGAAGCTGGAAGCCGGGGTATCGATGGTGCAGATCATCGGAGAATTTGAGGAGAAGACGAAAGGGAACGGTCTGGAACTTCTGATCAGAAAACCGGAAGATCCTGTTTATATTATGGCGGACAGCAGACATTTCTGGCGCGTGATTGACAATCTGATGAACAACATCTGCAAATATGCGCAGCCGTCGACGCGTGTTTATATCAATCTGGAGGAAGCAGAAGGGGCGGTGACGATCACATTTCGCAATACGTCGCGCTTTGCACTCAATATCAGCGGGGATGAACTGATGGAACGGTTTGTGCGGGGGGACAGCTCGCGGAATACGGAGGGCAGCGGACTGGGTCTTTCCATCGCGCAGAGCCTGATGGAGCTGATGGGCGGCAGCCTGAAACTTTATGTGGACGGAGACCTGTTCAAAGTGATACTGAAGTTTATGATTCCGGCACAGTAGTTTTAGAGAAATCATTGCTTTTCGGGACTTCGTTGTGCTAAAATACAGGATGAATGAAGTTTAACATACAATGGAGTATGTAGTTGTGGAGGGATTTAGTATGAAGAAACGGCAATGGTTTTTGTCAACATGCTGCGGGCTTCTCTGCGCTGCGGCAGTTATGGTAAGCAGCCCGGCGCAGGTTACGGCGGCGCCACAGCAGGATCGAAGTGCGTACCGCGCAGTATTTGACGCCGACTATTATTACAATGCATATCCGGATGTCGCGGCGGCGGTCGGGAAGAATACGGAAGCATTGTTCAATCATTTTGTGAGCTTTGGAGTCAGAGAGGGAAGAAGTGCAAGCGCGGAGTTTAATCCACAGGCATATCGTCAGAAAAATGCGGATCTGCAGACCGCATTCGGAAGCGATATGGCTGCGTACTGCCGTCACTACATCAACTACGGAAAAGCAGAGGGCCGCAGTGCCGGGGCTGACGGAATGGCTCTTGTCCCCGCGCCGACGGATGATTCAGCGTCTTCCGCGGCGCAGGACGCACAGGCTGCGCAACCTGCTTCGGGACAGGTACTTGGCAGTTATACTACTTACTATATCGCAAACGTGCCGCGTGCAAATAATGTGGAGCTGGCAGCACAGCGGATCAATGGCGTTGTAGTGCAGCCGGGAGCAGGTTTTTCGTTCAGCCAGACGATACTTCCGCGCACGTCTGCGAACGGTTATGTGATGGCGCCGATTTTTGTCAGTGGAAAGAAGAGTACCGGAATCGGAGGAGGCGTCTGTCAGGTGTCGTCGACGCTTTACGCGGCGATGGTGACGGTCGGCCTTCCGGCGACGGAGCGGCATCCGCATTCCCTTCCGGTGGATTATCTTCCGAAGGGGCTTGACGCGACCATTGCGGGCAATTACCTGGATCTGAAATTTACGAATATTTATGCGCAGCCGCTGGTGATCCAGGCATCGGCGTCTGACGGTAAGCTTGTTGTGACATTGTCACTGCAGTGAGCGGAGGAAAAAGACGGCAGGGGCATGTATCCGGATTTTGCGGATACATGCTTTTTCTGTCCGCACTCTGCCAGTTGATATGGGAGGAAAAGATGATAAAATTATGGATTGACGCCGGAAAAGAAAAAGGTATGATTGCGCCGGAGATCTACGGACACTTTTCGGAGCATCTGGGAAGATGTATTTACGAGGGAATTTATGTGGGGGAAGATTCTCCGATTCCAAATGTGAACGGAATGCGGACGGATGTGGTGGAAGCATTGAAAGAAATAAAAGTGCCTGTGCTGCGCTGGCCGGGAGGGTGTTTTGCAGATGAGTACCACTGGAGAGACGGCGTCGGGCCAAAAGAGAAAAGAAAGAAGATGGTCAATACGCACTGGGGCGGCGTGGTGGAAGATAACAGTTTCGGCACGCACGAATACTTTGAGCTGTGCCGGCAGCTTGGGTGCAAGACTTATGTAAACGGTAACGTTGGGAGCGGGACCGTGCAGGAAATGTCGGAATGGGTGGAATACATGACGTTTGACGGTATTTCTCCTATGGCGGAGCTGCGCGCGAAAAACGGGCGGAAAAAGCCGTGGAAAGTGGATTATTTTGGCGTTGGCAATGAGAACTGGGGCTGCGGAGGGAATATGCGCCCTTCTTATTATGGAGATCTCTATCGCAGATACCAGACGTATGTCCGCAATTACGGTACACAGGAACCGGTCAGAAAGATTTGCGGCGGGCCGAATGCCGATGACTATACATGGACAAAGGTGGTGCTTGAGACAGTATATGAGGGTATGCAGCCGGGCACGAAACCGATGCTGGACGGTCTGTCGCTGCACTATTATGTATTTCCGGATAACAGCGATAAAAAAGGAAGTGCATTGGATTTTGACGAGGA
>CANDFU010000393.1 GCA_947384095.1 uncultured Roseburia sp.
CCTCGACTGTCCGGTCGCCATCATTAAGAACGCAAAGAGCAGCAAGATGGGAAAAAAAGATATTCTGAAAGTGGAATGCCCGATCGAAGATTTAGACCTTGAAATCCTGGGCTTTATCGACCACAACATCACCGTAAACGTCATAAAGGATGAGAAAATCGTGGAAAAGCGGGAGCTGCACCTCCCCAGAAAGATCAAAAATATTATCCGGTGCAGAAACCCCCGCTGCATCACATCCATCGAACAGGAGCTCGACCAGATTTTCTTTCTGACGGACAAAGAACACGAAGTCTACCGCTGCAAATACTGCGAAGAAAAATACCGCAGTCCCGGCAGACGTTAAAACGGCACAGAAACATCCTCCCTCCGCGGGGCGGGACGGCTGTATTTTCATTCTGCAGTATCTTCTTCCTTATGGCCGTCCCCTCCTTCCGCACTTCCCGATACCGGATATTTCTTCCACAGCGCATCGTTTATCAACATGATTGTCGGCGTCACAAGCGGTTTTGAATCCGGCATGATACCCAGACGCGCGTTTACCTCAATTTTTTCAGTCCCGGCTGCTCCAGGGCAAGATGGTGTTTACTCCCGGATCCTCCGCCTCCTTTGCCTCCGATTCCATTGACAACTACACGCTGACAATACGACATTTTTCTTTTTTTGCCCGAATCAGAGACTCTCTGAGACTTTCTAATTTCACATCTCCGGCTATCGCAATCGCCGTATTCCTTTTGATGTCTTTATATCCAATATGAAAGAAAAAAGCATCCGTTGCCGGCCGTTTTTCTATTCGGTCAGCAACAGACACTTTACGATTCCCGATCAATATCCATCCAGAATCCTGCTTTCCCGGGCTAAGATCCACTACTCCTCTGTCAGATCTCTTCTCCGTTCGTCCGTATCACCTTCTGATACCAGTAGAACGATTTTTTCCGGCTACGCGCCAGCGTTCCGGTTCCGTCGTCATATTTATCCACATAGATAAATCCGTACCGTTTCGCCATCTCGCCGGTCGAAGCACTGACCAGATCAATACAGCCCCAGGGCGTATAACCCATAAGGTCGACGCCGTCCGCAACCGCTTCCTTCATCTGCGCGATATGCTGCCGCAGATAGTCGATGCGATAATCGTCGTCCACGCTGCCGTCCTCCTTCTTCTCGTCAAACGCGCCAAGGCCGTTCTCCACCACCATCAGCGGAATCTGATAGCGCCCGTAAATCTCGTTTAACGTATAGCGCAGGCCCTTCGGGTCAATCTGCCAGCCCCAGTCGCTGGATTTCAGATACGGATTCTTCACGCCGCCCATCAGATTGCCGCTCGTCTCCGCCGCATCCTTTTTCGTCGTGACACAGTTGCTCATATAATAGCTGAACGTGTAAAAATCAACGGTTCCTTCTTTTAAGATTTCACGATCGCCGTCCTCCATCTTTATGGAGATGCCTTTTTCCTCAAAGAAACGATCCGCATAATACGGATAAGCGCCGCGCACCTGGATATCCGAACAGAACCAGTTCATCATCTGCATCTGCTTCTGCGTCTCAATGATATCATCGGGATTGCAGGTGGAAGGATACATTGTCGCAAACAGGCACATATTGCCCATCTTAAACTGCGGATATTTCTCATGCGCCAGCTTCACGGCCTTTGCACTGGCGACAAACTGGTGATGCAGCGCCTGGAAACGCTCCTGCGGTTTGTCCGGCGCTCCCATCGCCGCTCCGCTGTAGCCCTTTATGGTTCCCGTGGAAAGAACGCTTCCCATCGCCATCGTTCCGGAATTGATCTCGTTGAACGTCAGCCAGTATTTTACTTTATCTTTATAGCGGGCAAAAATGGCCTCACAGTATTTTAAAAACGCATCGATACAGATCCGGTCTTCCCAGCCGTTATATTTCTCAATCAAAGCGTAAGGCATCTCGTAATGCGAGATCGTCACGAGCGGCTCAATGCCATGCTTCTTACACTCATCAAACACCCGGTCATAAAAGGCAAGTCCCGCCTCGTTCGGCCCGTCCTCAAGCCCGGTCGGGAAAATGCGCGTCCACGCGATGGACAGACGGAAGGTCTTAAATCCCATCTCCGCAAACAATGCGATATCCTCCGCATAGTGATGGTAAAAATCAATCGCCTCATGGCTCGGGTAGAGCGTGCCCTCCTCCAATACCGGCGTAATCCGCTTCGGAGACGTGTGCGAACCGTTCGTACACATATCCGACACCGACGCTCCTTTTCCGTCGACGTCCCACGCCCCCTCAAACTGATTTGCGGCCGTCGCGCCGCCCCAGAGAAAATCTTTCCGAAATGTCTTCATTTTTACCTCCATTTCTGCGCTGCTGTCCGATGACGCCGGAGCCTGTGTGCGCAGCGCCGCCACAGGCTCCGGATTTTATGGATGCGGCGCGCTTCAGGAAAGGTCGGCGCCCTGTGTTTTAATTACCTTCTGATACCAGTAGAACGAATCCTTCCGGCTCCGCGCAAACGTCCCGTTTCCCACATCGTCGCGGTCCACATAG
>CANDFU010000394.1 GCA_947384095.1 uncultured Roseburia sp.
CAACACTATAACCTACACTCTTTCCCTACACGACGCTCTTCCGATCTCAGTCGAGATGGAGGCAAACCTCTTCGGCGTGACCTGCTCCACCGACGACAAAAAAGAAGGCATGACCGCGTTTTTAGAGAAAAGGGCCGCAAACCTTACCGATTTCTAAGTTTTGTCCATTCACAGCGCCTTATCAGCGCCAGGGCTTTCAATGCCACATAAACAGGACGGTATCCGCTGGATACCGTCCTGTTTTCTCCCGTCAGTACAGCAGCTTTCGATTCCGTTTCTGGCGGAAAAACATTCCGGCCAGAAACAATACAAGCGAAACCGCGCTGATCCCATATCCCAGCCGAAGTCCCGGGGAAGTGAACGTAATTTTAATTTCATGATGCCCGGCCGCGACTTTCGCCCCGCAAAACGCTTCATTGACGGTAAGCATCCGCGCCCGTTCCCCGTCTATCCAGAGCTTCATTCCCCACTGCCTTGGAATCGACGTCACAAAATAACCGTTCTCCGCCGCCTCCGCCGTGCACGAAAGGATCTCATGGCCAATCAGAGGCTCCGGCTGCACTTGCGTCACTTTCCGCTTCGCCATCAGTTCCTTCGCGTAAGTATGCCACATTACCTCTGAGATCTCGTACTTCCCTTTGGAAAGCGTAACCGAAAGATGCGTAATCCCATCCTCCCCCGGCTCGGCGAACTGATAATGAAACACCTCATTCCTGTTGGGGTACGGCGCATTTTTTCCAGACAGCTTATTCCGGATCTGATTGATATCAATCACCACGGCATTTCCTGCCCTGTTTTTCACCGCAAAAGAGAGAAGGAGTATCTCATCCTTTACCGGCTCTGCCAGCTCCAATGCCAGACTGCACTTCCTCTCCGCCGTAATCTCGTAAACCCCGGCGTCCTTTTTTTCAATGGAAAGCCCTTGCGGAACGCTGAACGGCACAAATTCAATCTCACGCTCCTGCATATGCGGCTCAGCTTCCTCCACACCGGTCTCAGTATCCCCGCCGCTTTCCGCCGCATCATTCACAACCGTAGTCTGCATCAGCGCATCCAGCTTATCGTATTCATCCAGTTTGTGAAACGCGCTTTCCTCCATAATATCCGTCGTCAGGTAGGCAAGCGGGAGCACCTCCTTATTTTCCGCGATCACGCGGCTCCCCCGCTGTTCCACAATCTCATACCCGTCGGGCACACGGCCTGTTTCCGTCTCAAGGTAACGGATCCCCATAAAATGAAAGAGAAACGGATTATCCGCCGCAAGTACGGCAATCCGGTTATTGATCTGCACCGGCGTCATAAGACGGTCATAATAAATTTTACGGTATGCCTCATCCGTAACCGAAGAATACATCGTACTCTTCTTCCTCCCGGCCGATGCATCCCTGTTTCCCGTGGCGAGCGGTTCATAGATACTGTCGAAACGGTACAGCGCCTGCTCTTTTCCCGCTTTCGCCCCCACAGAAAAAGGCGCTCCGCCAGTCTGTGCTTCCCATTGCCCTGCATAGACAGGTGTTATCCATCCGTTTCCGTTATTTTTTGTCTCCAGCGCAATCTCTTCCGCCTTTTTACGCTCCACATAACCGTCTGTCTCCGCCGTCTTCAGAAAAAAGAAAGCCGGAAGCACCAGCAGCAGAAGGGTGACTGCCCTCTGCGCTCTGATTTTTCGCAACAGCAGCAACACCACAGACAACACCAGCAGATCTGCCACAATCCACGCAAACCGCTCCCTCCCGGCATAACAGGCTGCCACGAAAGAAAGCGGCACAAACGGCCAGAAATATCCCTTCCCATCTTCTTTCCCGATTTTTCCAAACACCCTCACACAGTGCAGCAATACCAGCGGCACAAACGGCACCAGAATCTTGCTTCTCGCATAGAGCATACCGTTGAGTACATACGCTGCGAGCCCGAAACCCGAAATGAGAAGATAAAACACACTGTCGGCCCGAAGCTTTCTGATGCGCAGGCCCAGAAAAAGCGCATACAGGCAGACAACCGTCAGGCCCATGCCATAGGGCGAGTAAAGCACTGACGAAAAATCCCCCCTGACAGAAAAAATTCCTTCCGGCCCCGTTCCCTCTCTTTTATGTTCCAGAATCGCAAGCCCTGTCGGAATCAGCAGCGCCGCCGCAAGTCCGATCGAGATCGCCGCCGCCTTCACATATCCGGCAAAAAAGCTTCTTCCCTCTTCCCGATACCAGTACCACCCGGCCACGGCCAGCGCCGCAATCGCATAATAAAAACTATTACAGTAGACAAGGCTGAGCCATATGCAGACCCGGCCATACTTTTTCTGCTTTATCGTCAAAAGCGCCCCGAGCAGAAACGGCATATAATTGATAAACATCACCTGCCTGTGCGTCTGAAAAAAACAGGCGGAAAGCAAAAAAAGCATGCTCCCCCAGAATGCCGGAAAATCATCGGCTCCGTCCGCGAGCAGCAGCCGGTAAAAAAGCAAAACAGACGAGATCGGAAGAGCACACGTCTGAACTCCAGTCACCTCTCGTCAT
>CANDFU010000395.1 GCA_947384095.1 uncultured Roseburia sp.
TACTTCTCATCCCGGATTAAGAGCGCGCCGCCCTCACCCATGCTGAGGTTTTTCGTTTCATGGAAGCTGAAGCATCCGAACTCCCCGAATGTGCCGAGCGGTTTTCCTTTATAGGATGCCATGATTCCCTGTGCCGCATCCTCCACAACCGCCAGATGATGCCTGTCCGCAATCTCCATGATTGCGTCCATCTCACAGCCCACGCCCGCATAATGCACCGGAGCAATGGCCTTCGTCCGCTCCGTAACCGCATCCTCAATCAGCCTTTCATCGATGTTCATCGTATCCGGCCTGATATCCACGAAAACCGCCCTGGCGCCGCGCAGCACAAAGGCATCTGCCGTCGAAACAAAGGTATAGGACGGCAGAATCACCTCGTCGCCCTCTCTGATATCCAGAAGCAGCGCCGCTAACTCTGTCGCCTGCGTACAGGAAGGCGTGAGCAGGCATCTTGCCGTTTTCGTCTGTTCTTCCAGCCATTTGCTGCACTTCTTCGTAAACGGCCCGTCTCCGCAGATCTTCTGGTTCTCGATAGCCTCTTTCATATAGTCAACTTCCTTTCCCGTATAGGGAGGAACGTTAAAATTAATCTTCATCACGATACCGTACCTTTCTCCTGCCCCGCCACCCGGCAGACATATATCCGCCATGATAAAACGCGGATTCTTCTCACGCTATTGTATCACAGGCTCCCCCGCTTTTGCAATGACGCGTTTCCTGCCTTCCTGCCAATCATCATGTCTTTCTCTCAGCCTGAGGACTTTGGTCCGCGGCCCGGCCGGGGCCGGAATTCCCCGCGATACGCTTCTCACTCATAAACCGCATACCGCATGTTGCAAAAGGTTTCCTCATACTCATATTTATCCAGAAACTCTGACAGGGCGGCCAGTTTTTCGTCCCTGTCATATTTCTGCGGGTCTACGCCGAACCACTTATAGGCTTCCGCGTCTTCGCTCCGGTAAGCGGCAACCGCGGAAGATGTGATAACGACCGGGCGGTTTTCCGAACCTGCCGCCATTTTCCGCTCCAGCTTTTCCATATCCTGCATAAACTGCACCGGCCGGAAAGAATCCAGATCCGGCCATGCCGTGGAGATTGCCGTCGGCATATCGAGGAAATAGGAAAGCCCCGGCACTTCTCCGTACAAAATCACTTCCCGGCCCGCAAACCCCTGCTGCTTCGCATACTCTGCCAGCTCCAGAAAGGTTTCCGCATTCTCCCGACTGGTATAAATCCCTTCCACCTTTGGAACCCCCGTCAACAGCGTATCCCTCTTTTCTCCCCGGATACCGTCCAGAAAGGAAAACCGCATATGAAAACCGACGCTCTGTACAAATACCATAACAAACAGCGTTACAGCCATGACCTTCCATGGGAAATGGATTCCCTTTCCGCCTGTGGAAACAAACAGATCCCGGCAGACCCACAGGGTAAACGGAGCCGCCAGAAAAAGATTGTTGATGATCGGATACAGCTCGTTATTACTGCCAAGCGGCGTCACGAAAATCTGGAGCAGAACAATCAGCGCAAACACCTTACCTTCCGGACTGTATCTGCTGCCCGCCAGTACATACAGGGCACAGGAGATCGATGCGATTAAAAACAGCACCGCCCACTGATACATGCTGCCGTATTCATAATATCGGAAGCTGAACATCCCCCGTCCCCAGTAGAAACGAATCAACACAAGGCACACTGCGGGGCACATCATACGATAGCCCCATTCCATGATCCGCAGGAGCCCCTTTTTCGGAGAAAGCGTTTCTTTTTCCGGCGCCCTCTTCCGCAGAACAACCAATCGAAACAGATAAAAAAAACAGGACACGCCAAGGCAGAGTCCTGCCGGTAAAAGCCACTTCATTCCCTCCAGATAACCGCCGAACATCCCGGTCAGCATGGCCGTCGGTTTATAATCCACCGCCTTATCCGTCATGGCAAACATGTTCACCACCATCTCCGGGAAGGCATTCACGCCGTATTTGATGCAAATCGCGGCATAGGGCACACCGAATCCGAGCAGATATCCGAGCAGGCAGCATCCCGTATCCCGTACGGTCTGCGCAAACGACTTTCCTCTGAGCCACGCGCCATACCACAAAGCCAGAATAAATGCCGTCTCCGCCACATTCGGCATCCGGACCGCCACATTGGCGCCGAGACAAACCCCCGCAAAAAGAAAACAGGAATCTTTTATTTTCCCCTCTTCCGCAAAGATTCCATGATATAACAGAAGAACACCCGCTCCCATGAACAGATATGTCAGATAATTATAAAGGATCGCCGTCGGGCACCAGCACAGCCCCACAGCCAGCATTTCACCGGCAAAAACAATCCATGCCGGCATTTTTTTGCGCAGCACAAAATACAGACATAAAGTAAAGGCCGAAACAATCAGCCCGGTATAAAAATTCATACCGACCAGCGTACCGCCTCTGGGAAGCTGCATCAGAAAATATCCCACCGCATTGGCCAGATAAGTGGAAAAAAGCCACATGGGATCCATGTGCTC
>CANDFU010000396.1 GCA_947384095.1 uncultured Roseburia sp.
CTTCATCAAGGTTTACAGTATCAAAGATTTATAGGAGGGTAATATGAAAGGATATGTGGTAGAAGCAGGATATATGGGATTTGTCGACGGCAGGTATATGTTATTTGCAAATGATGAAGACTATCGCGAATATTTTGAAGACTGACATTGAAATTCCGGGTGCAATATGTGATAATATAACGTGGTATTTTTAGAATGTTTCGAACAATCCGGCAGAAAGAAGGGATTTAAGTGTCAGAAAAAGAGATTGAGATTTATGGAAAGCATGCAGAGGAGATCAGGATCCGGCCCTATGAGCATCACACGAAGTATTATGAGACGGATCAGATGGGGATCATTCATCACTCGAATTATATCAAGTGGATGGAGGAGGCACGGATGGACCTGATGAATCAGATCGGCCTTTCGTATAAGCAGATGGAGGAGATGGAGATTGTCAGTCCGGTATTGTCGATCACATGTGAATATCACAGCATGGTTCACTTTGACGATGTGGTTGTGATCGAGACAAGGATTGTAAAATACAATGGGATCAGGCTTGAGGTGGAATACCGGATGACGGACAAGGAGACGGGGGAGCTTCGCACCACGGGCAGGAGTTCACACTGCTTTCTGAGTCGTTCCGGCAGACCGATTTCTTTAAAGAGATCCTATCCGGAGCTGGATACAAGGTTTTTTGAGTATACGGATGCAGTGTGAATCAGAAACGGAAAAGGAAAGGCAGCAGTATGATACAGGAGAGACTTGGCGCGCTGCGCAGGGAGATGGAGCGGCGCGGTATTGATATCTATATTGTTCCGACCGCTGATTTTCATGAATCGGAGTATGTGGGAGCGTATTTTAAGGCGCGGGAATTTATCACAGGGTTTACCGGTTCCGCAGGTACGGCGGTGATTACAAGAGATTGTGCGGGCCTCTGGACGGACGGCCGCTATTTTGTCCAGGCGGCGCGGCAGCTTTCCGGCACTACGGTGGAGCTTTTTAAGATGGGAGAGGAAGGCGTACCGACGGAAGAGGAATTTGTCGAAGCGCATTTGCCCGAGCGGGGCTGTCTGGGATTTGACGGGAGAGTGATGAACGCGGAGCGCGGCGAAAAATTTGCGGACATTGCCGGTAAAAAGGCCGCCGCTCTTAGCGTCGCGGAAGATCTGATCGGTCTGATCTGGACAGACCGCCCGCCGATGCCGAAGGAGCCGCCGTTTGAGCTCACGCAGGAGTATGCGGGAAGGAGCAGGGCGGACAAGCTGAAGGCAGTACGTGAGGAGATGGAAAAAGAGGGGGCGGACGTGCATATTCTGACCTCTCTTTGTGATATCGCCTGGCTTTTAAATGTGCGCGGCCGCGATATCGCGCACGTCCCGGTCGTGCTGTCTTATCTTGTGATCACAGGTGAAACGTGCATCTGGTTTGTGCAGGAAGAGACGCTGACGGAGGAGATGCGCTGTGATTTTTGCAATGACGGGATTGTGACAAGGCCATATGAGGCCGTTTATGAGTTTATTCCGTCACTTTCGCCGGAGCAGACGGTGCTGATGGATTTAAGCACGGTCAATTACCGCATTGTCTCTGGCTTAGCTTCCGGGGTAACTGTGGTAAACCGGCAGAACCCGACTGAGAAGATGAAAGCGGTGAAAAATCCGGTCGAGCTGGAAAATATCCGCAGGGCGCATGTAAAGGACGGCGTTGCGTTTACGAAGTTTATGTACTGGCTGAAGAAAAATATCGGTAAAATTCCAATGACGGAGATTTCTGCGTCGGATTACCTGGAGGCGCGCAGAAAAGAGCAGGAGAATTTTATCGATCTGAGTTTTGAGACGATCTGCGCTTATGGGCCGAATGCGGCGATGATGCACTATGCGGCGACCGCGGAGACGGATGCGCCCTTAAAGCCGGAGGGATTCCTGCTGGTCGACTCCGGCGGGCATTATTATGAGGGAACGACGGATATCACGCGGACGATTGCCCTGGGGCCGCTCACCGATGAGATGCGTCTGCATTTTACGGCGGTCTGCCGTTCCAACCTGAATCTTGCCAACGCAAAATTTCTCTACGGCTGTACGGGAAGGAACCTCGATATTCTTGCGCGCGGGCCGCTCTGGGAGATGGGGATCGATTATAAGTGTGGGACGGGGCACGGTGTCGGTTATCTCCTGAATGTCCACGAGGGCCCGAACGGTTTTCGCTGGAAGAAAGTTCCGGAGCGCCGCGACGGAGGCGTTCTGGAGGAAGGCATGGTGACGACGGATGAGCCGGGCGTCTATTTTGAAGGAAAATACGGGATACGCACCGAGAATGAGCTGATCTGCCGCGCGGCAGAAAAAAACGAGTACGGGCAGTTTCTGTATTTTGAAAATATCACGTATGCGCCCATCGATGTGGACGCGGTTCTTCCGGAGGAGATGACGGCGAGAGAGCGTGCGATGTTAAATGATTATCACAGCATGGTGCGGCGGATCCTTTCGCCTTAGATCGGAAGAGCGTCGTGTAGGGAAAGAGTGTAGGTTATTGG